>JACZTQ010000301.1 GCA_022573605.1 Pseudomonadota bacterium
CCTGACCGAACCGCTGGAGTTCGGCCCGCCCTTGTCCGAGCGCGGCGCGCTCGACCGGTTGCGCGCCACGGCGAACAAGAACAAGGTGCTGACCTCACTGATCGGGCAGGGCTATCACGGCACCATCACGCCGCCGGCGATCCAGCGCAACATCCTGGAGAATCCAGCCTGGTACACCGCCTACACCCCCTACCAGCCCGAGATCAGCCAGGGCCGGCTCGAAGCCATACTGAACTTCCAGACCCTGGTCAGCGACCTGACCGGGCTGGAGATCGCCAACGCCTCGCTGCTCGACGAGGCGACCGCGGCGGCGGAAGCGATGGCGATGTGCCGGCGGCTGGCCAAATCGAAGGCCGACGCCTTCTTTATCGACCACCACGCCCTGCCCCAGACCATCGCCGTGATCCGCACCCGGGCCGAGCCGATGGGCTGGCAGGTGATCGTCGGCGATCCGTTCAGTGATCTCGACCCGGATTCGGTGTTCGGGGCGCTGTTCCAGTATCCCGGCGTCAACGGCGACTTCCACGACTTCACGGAGGTGATCGAGAAGCTGCACGGCGCCAGGGCGCTGGCCGCCATGGCCGCCGACCCGCTGGCGCTGACCCTGCTCAAGCCGCCGGGCGAGATGGGCGCCGACATCGCCATCGGCTCGATGCAGCGCTTCGGCGTGCCGATGGGCTATGGCGGGCCGCACGCCGCCTACATGGCGACCCGCGACGCCTACAAGCGCTCGATGCCCGGCCGCCTGGTCGGCATCTCGATCGACAGCCACGGCAACAAGGCCTACCGGCTGGCGCTGCAAACCCGCGAGCAGCATATCAGGCGCGAGAAGGCGACCTCGAACATCTGCACCGCCCAGGTGCTGCTGGCGGTGATGGCCTCGATGTACGCGGTGTTCCACGGCCCCCGCGGGCTGAAGGCGATTGCCGAGCGGGTGCATCGCAAGGTGGCGCGGCTGGCGGATGCGCTGGAGTCGATGGGTTTTAAGGTGACGCCGAAGGAGTGCTTCGACACCATCACCGTCGAGGTCGGCCCCTACCAGGGCCTGATCATGAAGAACGCGGTCGACAACGGCATCAACCTGCGCGCCGTCGGCGAGCACGGCATCGGCGTCACCGTCGACGAGCGCACCCGGCCCGGCACCCTGATGCAGCTCTACCGCACCTTCGGCGGCTATGATCTGGAATACCAGGAGGATTACCCGGAATACCGCCTGCCCAGGGCGTTGCTGCGCGAGAGCGAATTCCTCACCCACCCGGTGTTCCACATGAACCGGGCCGAGAGCGAG
This sequence comes from Pseudomonadota bacterium, assembly GCA_022573605.1. Lineage (GTDB taxonomy): Bacteria > Pseudomonadota > Alphaproteobacteria > Rhodobacterales > Rhodobacteraceae > Thermohalobaculum. Next base: position 1,289 of record JACZTQ010000301.1, read on the forward strand.
ATGACCCGCTACATGCGCCGCCTGGCCGACCGCGACCTGGCGCTGGACCGGTCGATGATCCCGCTCGGCTCCTGCACCATGAAGCTCAACGCCACCGCCCAGATGCTGCCGATCACCTGGCCGGAATTCGCCGAGCTCCACCCCTTCGTGCCGCCCGACCAGGCGCTCGGCTACAAGGAGCTGATCGACGACCTCTCGGACAAGCTGTGCCGGATCACCGGCTACGACGCGATTTCGATGCAGCCGAATTCCGGCGCCCAGGGCGAGTTCGCCGGGCTGCTGACGATCCGGGCCTGGCACCGCTCGCGCGGCGAGGGGAACCGCGATGTCTGCCTGATCCCGTCCTCGGCCCACGGCACCAACCCGGCCTCGGCGCAGATGGCGGGGATGAAGGTGGTGGTGACCGCGACCCGCGAGAACGGCGACATCGATCTCGACGACTTCCGGGCCAAGGCGGACAGCATGGCCAACAACCTGGCCGCCTGCATGATCACCTATCCCTCGACCCACGGCGTGTTCGAGGAGACGGTGCGCGAGGTCTGCGAGATCGTCCATGCGCATGGCGGCCAGGTCTATATCGACGGGGCCAACATGAACGCCATGGTCGGGCTCGCCCAGCCGGGCAAGATCGGCGGCGATGTCAGCCACCTCAACCTGCACAAGACCTTCTGCATCCCCCATGGCGGCGGCGGTCCCGGCATGGGGCCGATCGCGGTGGGGAAGCACCTGGCGCCGTTCCTGCCCGGCCATCCGGAGAACGGCGACGGGCTGACCGAAGGGCCGGTTTCCGCCGCGCCCTGGGGCTCGGCCTCGATCCTGCCGATCTCGTGGAGCTACTGCCTGATGATGGGCGGGCCGGGCATGACCCAGGCGACCAAGGTGGCGATCCTCAACGCCAACTACATCGCCGCGCGGCTGGAGGGGCACTACGAGGTGCTGTTCAAGGGGCCGAACGGCCGGGTGGCGCATGAGTGCATCCTCGACACGCGTCCGCTGGCCGACAGTGCCGGGGTGACGGTGGACGACATCGCCAAGCGGCTGATCGACTGCGGCTTCCACGCCCCGACCATGAGCTGGCCGGTGGCGGGCACGCTGATGGTCGAGCCGACCGAGTCGGAGACCAAGGCCGAGATCGACCGGTTCTGCGACGCCATGATCGCCATCCGCGACGAGGTCCGGGCCATCGAGCGGGGCGAGATCACGATCGAGGACAGCCCGCTGCGCCACGCCCCGCACACGGTCGAGGACCTGGTCGGCGACTGGCAACGCGCCTACACCCGCGAGCAAGCCTGCTTCCCGCCCGGCGCCTTCCGGGTCGACAAGTACTGGCCGCCGGTCAACCGGGTCGACAACGTCTACGGCGACCGCAACCTGGTCTGCACCTGCCCGCCGGTCGAGGCCTATATGGACGCGGCCGAGTGACGGCACCGGCGGACCCTCCGGGGTCCGCCACGCCGCCCCCGCCCCCACTTCCCCGGCCCCCGAGCCGGGGCCTCGATGGTCAGTGCACAGAGCATGATCCATGATCTCCGATTCATGGATCATGCTCTATCCCATTGATTTGCCGCAATTTCCGAGTCGGAAAATGAATTCATTTTCCTCGAAATTGCTCTAGCGGCGCGAGGTCCCGGATCAAAGCCTGCCCCCGACATGATCGGGGGGCCGGGAAAGTGATCGCGCAAAGGGCCCTTTCGGTGATTTCAGCCCGACCCGCTCCCCTCCAGCACCTCCCGCGCCCGGCGCAGGTCGGTGAGGCCGGCCGTCTGCTGCATCCGCTCGCCCTCGGCAATCAGCCGGCCGATCTCGGCGGCGAGTTCACCCGACCTTTCCCCCCGCCCGACCCGCGCCAGCGCGCGGCCGCGGTCGGCAAAGAAGGCGATCAGCGGCAGCCCATCCTCCGGGCAGTAGGCGGTGAGCGCGTTTGCATGGCGCTCCGCCTCGTCGCACTCACCCACGCGCAGGTAGGCGTCGATGGCCCTGCACCGGAAGAAAATATGGTTGTGGCTGATCGACCCGGCCGCGAGCAGCGCCTCGGCCTCGGCACTGGCCGCTTGCCGCTCGGCGTCGTCGTCGGTGACAAGGGCGAGGACACCCAGGATCGCCGGCCCCATGAAGCCCATCCCGGTCTCGCGGCTGATCGCAAGCGCCGCGCGCGCGGCCTTCAGCGCCCCTGCTTGATCACCCTCCAGATAATCCAGCTCGGCGCCGAACATAAAATCCTCCGCCTCGAACCGCCGGGCGCCCAGCCGGCGTGCGAGCAGAGTTCCAGAGTCGATCTGCTGGCGGGTCAGGTCGAACTCGGCGCGCATCATGTAGCACAGGCAGGCGCCGTGCCGAGCGATCATCTCGGCCCTGCCGTGCCCGACCTGCCGGGCCGCATCTATCGACTCGAGTGCAATATCCAGCGCTCGCTGCGACTCGCCGCACCAGATTGCGGTGATCGCGATCATTGGCTGGTTAGCAACCTCGATCCGGCCGAAGCCATTCGCCCGGCTGATCTCGACGCATTCGGTGAAC
>JACZTQ010000302.1 GCA_022573605.1 Pseudomonadota bacterium
GTGGTGCCGCTCCAATCGAGGATGACGGCTTTTACCTTGCCGCGATAGCTGCGGTTGAAGACGAAGTCGGACATGGGTTTTCTCCTGGGGTTGGGCGTTGGGTTGTTCGGTTGGGCTTGGGTTGCCGGTCAGTTGGCGGGGCCATCCCGCGCGGCAAGCGCCGCGGTGTGGAAGGCGTCGAAGTTGCGCAGGGCGGGTGCGTCCGGCAGGTCCGGCAGCACCCGGTTGACGATGAACGGCACCGCCTGCGTGTTCAGCCCGCCGTGGCTGCGCAAGGGCTCGTTCAGCGCCGCCAGGTCGTGGCGATGCGCGCTGGTGCCGATCACCTTGTTCACCGTCGAGAGCAACACGATATCGCCGATCCGGTCCGGCGGCAGCTCGAAGCGCGCGCAGGCGGTGGCCTTGTCGAGCACCAGCTCGATGCCCTCGACCGCCCGCAGCCTGGCCATCACCTCCGCCCCATCGGCGTCCTCGGGCAGGTAGGCGGTGGCGAACCCGCCCAGCGCGCCGTGATGCACCACGTAGGGGTCGGTGATCGGCAGGATCACCCGCGCCGCCGCCACCCCCAGCCACTTATCAAGCAGGTCCTGGGCGTAGATCACGTCGGGCGAGCCGTCGGCCAGGTGCTTGGGCTTCATGCCATGATCGCCGGTGATCACGATCGCCGCGCCGATGGCGTCGAGCTGGCCCAGATAGCGGTCGAACATCGCGTAGAAGGCGTTCGCTTGCGGTGTGCCGGGGGCATGTTTGTGCTGCACGTAGTCGGTCGTGGTCAGGTACATCAGGTCGGGCTTGAACTCGGCCAGCAGCTTGACCCCGGCGGCGAACACGAACTCGCTCAACTCGGCCGAATAGACCTCCGGCACCGCCATCCCGAGCCAGGCCGAAGCGTTGTCCAGCCCATGCTCGTCCTTGGTGGTGGTGTCCGAGTTCTCGGCCGAGAAACAGACCGCGCGGTCCTCGTCGAAGCGCAGCCCGTGACCCAGCAGCGCCCTGAGCTTGTCCTTGGCGGTGACCACCGCGACCTTGGCGCCAGCGTCGTGGAAACCCTCGAATACGGTCGGCGCCCGCAGGAAGCGCGGGTCGTTCATCAACACCTCCTCGCCGGTCTCCGAGTCGTAGAGGTAGTTGCCGCAGATGCCGTGCACGCTGGGCGGTCGCCCGGTGGCGATCGAGAGGTTGTTGGGGTTGGTGAAGCTCGGGATCACCGAATGCGCCGTGCGCACCGTGCCCCGGGCCTTGATCGCCGCCAGCGCCGGCATCAGCCCGGCCGCGATGGCGGCGTCCAGATAGGCCGGCTCGCAGCCGTCCAGGCAGATGACGATCGCCGGCGCCTTGGGAAAGGCATAGTCGCGGTCGTTGACCCGGACGGTGTCGGGAGAGTGCTGGCTCATATCCACCTCGTATCCTGTTCGGCTATGCCGCCGGCGCCAGCCCATGCGCGGCCACGCCCATCTCCGCGATTACCGCCTCGATGGCCGCCAGCGCGTCGCGCATATGGCCTTCGTCGAGCCGGCCGATGCAGCCGATCCGGAAACTGTCGGCCACCGTGAGCTTGCCCGGGTAGATCACGTAGCCGAGTTCCCGGAGCCGGTCGTAGAAGGTCTGGAACACGAAGGCCGGGTCCTTCGGCATGTGGAAGGTGACGATGATCGGAGCCTGCAACCGGTCGGTCAGCAAGGTGGTGAAACCAAGCTTGCGCATCCCGGAGATCAGCACCTCGGCGTTGCGCGCATAACGCCCGCCCCGGCCAGGCTGCCCGCCCTCCTCGAAGAACTCCATCAGCGCCTGATGGAACGAGACGATGATATGGATCGGCGGGGTGAACCGGAATTGCCCGGTCTTGACGAAATTCCGCCACTGGTCGTAAAGATCGAGCACCAAGGTGGTGGCATTGCCCTCGGTCGCTTCCAGCGCCTCCCGGCGGCAGATCACGAAACCAAGGCCGGGCAAGCCCTCGATGCACTTGTTGGACGAGGCGGCGACGGCGTCGAACCGGGTCGCCTCGGCGTCGAGCGGCAGCGCGCCGAAGGCGCTCATCGCATCGATCAGCAGGCGGCGCCCGTGGCGCTGCACAAGCTCGCCGATCTCCTCGACCGGGTTCCAGACCCCGCTGGTGGTCTCGCAATGCACGGCGAAGACGTGGCTGATGTCGCTATCGCCGGCCAGCACCGCGTCGATGGCGGCGAGATCGGGCACCGTGTCCTCACCGGTCTCGAGCACACAGTTGCCCCGGCCGGCAATGTCGAGGATCCTCTTCGCCCGCTTGCCGTAGGCGCCGTTGATCAGCACCAGGCACTTGCCGCCTGCCGGCACGAAGGTCGTCAGCATGGCCTCGACGGCAAAGGTTCCCGAGCCCTGCATCGGCACCGTCACGTGGCTGGCGGCGGCGTTGACGATCTCCGGCAGGCGCTCCAGCACCTCGCGGTTGATCTTGAGGAAGGCCTCGTCGCGCGAGCCCCAGTCGTGCACCATGACCGACTTGACGGAGCGCGACGTGGTCAACGGGCCGGGTGTCAGCAGCAGGGGATCGCCGGTCTCCGAGACTCCGCGGCGCGGTTGCTGGCTGGTCATGTCGGTTGGTCTCCGTGTGGCTGCGGCCCGGATCGTCCAGCGGCGGCCGCCGCCTCGGTAACCGCCGCTGAATGCCGGTGGATTCGGGGCGAACCTCTGCCCAAATTATCTATATGTAAAATCGTTATTTTGGATGGTTTTCATAAGTAAAATCGATATGATGACGATCCACCGATGACGGTGCGGGATGGCCCCGAGCGGCCCCTCGAACCCGGCAGGAAACACCATGCGTTATGTCCAGCTCCGCGCCTTCCACCAGGTCGCCATCCGGGGTGGGTTTTCGCGCGCCGCCGAGGCGTTGCACCTGACCCAGCCGGCAATTTCGGACCAGGTGCGCAAGCTCGAGGAGGAATACGAAATCCTCCTGTTCAACCGGCGCAGGAAGCAGGTCACCCTGACCACCGATGGCCAGCGCCTGCTGGAGATCACCCGGCGCCTGTTCGAGGTCGAGGGTCAGGCCCACGAGATGCTGTCCGAATCGCGCGCCCTGCGCTCGGGGTCGCTGCGCCTGATCGCCGATTCGGCCTACCACGCGCTGCCGGTCCTCGGCCGCTTCCGGGAGCGCTTTCCCAACATCGAGATCTCGATCCGGAGCGGCAATTCCGAGGCGGTGATCGCCCAGCTTCGCAACTACGAGGCCGAGGTCGGGATCCTCGGCGAGGTGCCTGAAAGCAGCGATTTTACCACCATCAAGCTCAGTTCCGCGCCCCTGATCGCCTTCACCGCCATAGGTCACCCGCTCAGCCACCGCAAGTCGATGACCCTGGCCATGCTGTCCGAGCAGATGCTGGTGCTGCGCGAGCGCGGCTCGAAGACGCGCCAGAACATCGAGGCGGCGGCGGCGGCGCGCGGCATCAGGCTGAAGGCGACGATCGAGGCCGAGGGCCGCGAGGCGGTGCGCGAGATCGTCGCCACCAGCGGCGGGGTCGGGGTGGTCTCGGCGGCGGAGTTCGGGGCCGACAGCAGGCTGGTGCCGATCCGCCTGTCCGACTGCGAGGTGATGCTCGACCAAGCCCTGATCTGCCTGCGCGAGCGCGCCGGGGGCAAGCTGATCGCCGCCTTCCTGGAGAGCGCCAGGGAGGCGGTGGGAGCGGCGGCGGAGCGCGCCGGCAAGGGTTCGTGACCACCGTCACGGCCCTCTCCCCCGTCCCCTCTCCCAGAGGGAGAGGGGGGCGCAAACAGCGGGGACAACGCGTCCCCCTCCCCCTGGGGGGGGGGTTGGGGGG
>JACZTQ010000303.1 GCA_022573605.1 Pseudomonadota bacterium
CTCGGCTCCGACGCCAACGGCCAGACCCCGGAAAACCTGCTTCTGGCCGAAGGGAAGGATTTCCTCGACCCCGGGACAGAGCCTCTCTCGCCGCTGCGCGAGCGCCAGAGAACGATCCAGTGCATCGCCAACGGCGGCCGGATCGGCGACTGCCTGTCCGACTATCCCGACCACGGCACCAAGACGCTGTCGGTCATCCTGTCCAATTCCGACCGGCTGATCGGCGTCGCCCCGGGGGTGCAGGTGATCCCGGTGCGCATCGCCAATGGGCCGGTCTTCCAGAACAACGCCCAACGCGACAGCATGGGCCATGCGATCCAGCACCTGCTGGGACTGACGCCGGTGCCCAGGGTGATCTCGATCAGCATGGGAAATCCGGGCCATGCGGGGGCGTGGCAGCCGTTCTTCTCCCTCTTCGGCGCGGATTCCGGCTTCAATACCGAGACCCGCCGGGCTTTCGATGACGCCTACCACGCCGGCGTGATCGTGGTTTGCGCCGCCGGTCAGGTGATCGACCGGGTGATCTACCCGGCCCGCTACAAGACCACCATCGCCGTCGGCGGCATCCGGCAGGACGGCAATCGCCACTATCCGAACGACAATTACGACATCCCCGGGCGGGTCGACATCTGGGCCCAGGCGGACGGGATCAACCGGGCGATATCCTATCTCGAAAACGGTGAGCCGCGGTTCGAGTATGCCGAGCAGGAGCCGAACACCTCGACCGACGATGTCTGCGGCACCTCTTACGCCGCGCCGCAGGTCGCCGCGGCGGCCGCGCTGTGGGTCGAGACCTTCTTCCACGAACTGCCCCAGCCCGGAGACGTCGATGCCTGGAAGACCGTGGAAGCCTTCCGCGCCGCGCTGACCGGATCGGCGAACCAGGCTTTCCTGAGGATTTCGGGCACGCGCCGCCGGATCACCCGCCCACGCCTCGATATCGGGCGGTTGCTCGGGCGCGTACCGGACATGCCTGCGGACGACGCCCATGCGCCCGCGACCGTACGGCACGGCAATCAGCCGTGAGCCGTTTTCAGCGCAGTTCCCAATCGGGCCCCAGATCGGCGGGCTCGATGGAGCGGGCGTAATCGATGATCACGCGCAGTTCGTCCAGCGTCAGGCTGATCGGATGGACAAAGGGCGGCCGGTCCTCGGGAAACGGCTCGGTCACGCCCTCGATCTGGGTGAAGGAGGGATGCGGGCGGTAGGTCCAGAAGGCTTTCATCTTCTCCTCCCAGTTGTCCCAGGTCCGCATCACGGCAAACGAAGGGGTCGAGCCGATGCCGCCCATGCGGTCCTTCTCGCTCACCTTGTGGCAGCGGCCGCAATTGATCATCGTCAGCTTCTCGCCCGGCGCATAGTCCTGCGCCGCCGCCTCGGGTGAGCCCAACACAGGCGGGCCGAGCAACATGAGAGCGGCAAGTGCGGCGGGGATCCTCGCGGTGTTCATGCGGCGATGCTAGGCGAGGCGGCTGCGGCGAAGCAACCCGGCCCGGTCAGACGCCCCAATCGGCCAGCACCTCTGCGCGTTCGGCATCCGGGAGCGTCGGCTGGTCGCGCACCCGGGCCGGGTGGTTCGAGAACCGCGGCCCCGGGGCGGGCTGGTCCGGCGGGCCGGTGCCCGTGCCGATGAACGTGCCCCGCGCCCGGTTGTGCGGGTGGCGCGGCGCCTCGGTCAGGCCCAGCACCGGGGTGACGCAGGCGTCGGTGCCCTCGAAGCGGGCGGCCCAGTGGTCGCGCGGTCGGGAGGCGAAGACCTCGCCGAGCCTTGCCGCCAGCCGGGGCCAGGCGGCGCGGTCGTTCTGGTCCCAGCCCTCGCCCGCCAGCCCCAGCCCGGTCATCAGGGCGGCGAAGAACTGCGGCTCGATCGCCCCGATGGCGATAAAGCGCCCGTCGGCGCAGGTGTAGCAGCGGTAGAACGGGGCGCCGCCGTCGAGCAGGTTGGCGCCGCGCACGTCGCTCCAGACACCGCTGGCGCGCCAGGCGTAGATCAGCGCCATCTGGCTGGCGGCTCCGTCCAGCATGGCGGCATCGACCACCTGGCCCTTGCCGGTCCGCCCGGCCTCGATCAGCGCCGCCAGCATGCCGAAGGCGAGGAACAGCCCGCCGCCGCCGAAATCGCCGACCAGGTTCAGCGGCGGCAGGGGCGGTCCGTCCGCCGGTCCCATCGTCCCCAGTACGCCGCTGAGCGCGATATAGTTGATGTCGTGCCCGGCGCTGCGGGCCAGCGGCCCCTCTTGCCCCCAGCCGGTGATGCGGCCGTAGACCAGGCCCGGGTTCAGCGCCAGCGCCGCGTCCGGCCCCAGCCCCAGCTTTTCCATCACGCCGGGGCGCAGCCCCTCGATCAGCCCGTCGGCTCGCCCGATCAGGCGGCGCGCCAGGTCCAGGTCGTCCGGCGCCTTCAGATCCAGCGTGATCGCCCGGCGGCCGCGATGCATCACCGCACCGCCGCGATCCTCCATCAGCGCGCCCCGATCGACCGCCGGCCGGGCGATGCGCAGCACCTCGGCCCCGAGATCGGCCAGCAGCATGGCGCCGTAGGGCCCCGGCCCGATCGATTCGAACTCGACAATGCGTATCCCCGCCAGCGGTCCCGGCATCCTGTTTCCCTCCTTGGCCCTCGATCCTGAACTGGAAACCTTGGCGGCGCGCGGCGACCATTGCAAGCGCCCCCGCGCCGCCGGTATCCTGTTCCCTGAAAAAGGAGACCCGATGATCCGCCCCGGCCCCAGCAACAGCATCACCGATGTCCCCGGCATCCTGGTCGGCAACGCCGAGGCGCCCGAACTGGTGACCGGCGCCACGGCGATCCTCCCCGAGCGCCCGGCGGTCGGCGCCGTGGAGGTGCGCGGCGGCGGCCCCGGCAGCCGCGAGACCGAGGCGTTGGCCGCCGAATCGACCGTGCAGGAGGTGCACGGCATCGCCCTCTCCGGCGGCTCCGCCTACGGGCTCGACGCGGCGGGGGGCGTGATGCACTGGCTGCGCGGCCACGGGCGCGGTCTCGCCATCGCCGAAGCGGTGGTGCCGATCGTGCCGGGTGCGATCATCTTCGATCTGGCCACCGGCGGGCCGAAGCACTGGGACCATCCGCCGTGGTGGGAGCTGGGCTACCGGGCGGCCGAGGCCGCCGGGGCGGATTTCGCGCTCGGCAATGCGGGCGCTGGCCTGGGCGCCACGGCGGGCAAGCTGAAGGGCGGGCTCGGCACCGCCTCGGTGACTTGGGACGGCCTCACCGTCGGCGCGCTGGCGGTGGTCAACCCGATGGGCTCGGTGCTGATCCCCGGCAGCCGCACCTTCTGGGCCTGGCCCTTCGAGCTGGACGGCGAGTTCGGCGGCCAGACCCCGCCCGGCGCCCCGCCCGCCGATCTGGACCATGATTTCGCCGCCGCGCCGCCCGGCGCCAACACCACCCTGGCGGTGATCGCCACCGATGCGCACCTGACCCGCGCCCAGGCCAAACGGGTGGCATGCATGGCCCACGACGGCTTTGCCCGCGCCATCCGCCCGGTGCACAGCCCGCTCGACGGCGACACGGTCTTCGTGCTGGCGACCGGGGCAATTGCGCTCGCCGACCCGGTCGGCGATCTCGCCCGGCTCGGCATGCTGGCGGCCGACTGCACCGCCCGCGCCATCACGAGGGGCGTCTACGAGGCCGCGCCACTGGCCGGCTGGCCCGCCTACCGCGATCTGCCATGAGACCCCCGGCCCCCGAGCGGAACCGGGCGGACAACCGCGCCGCCCCCGCCGATTTCGCCCCCCACTCCCCTTGGGAGGGGGGTCGGGGGGGGAGGCTTG
>JACZTQ010000304.1 GCA_022573605.1 Pseudomonadota bacterium
GGTCGCGCCCGGATCGTCTTCGAGCGGCATTTCGACTGACGACGGCGCCCCCTCCCCGGGAGGGAAGGGGACCGCACCGCGGCCTCACCAGTTCAGGGTGAAACCGACGGTGCCGCCCAGGTTGCCGTGGCTGACGCCGTAGGCCAGGCCGGCATCGAACTGGAGCGCCTGAGACACCCTGATGGCGCCCGACAGCGAGACCGCGCTGGCGCCCTCGAAATTGCCGTACCTGCCGCTCATCGCGAAGCTGCTGTTCGGCGGCACGTAGGGCGCATCCAGCGCCATCGCCATGGCGATGCCCTCCTTGTTGTCCCGGATGTCGCGCCGGTTCTCGCCGATCTGGTCGTAGAGGCCGGGATCGTAGGACAGGTTGCCCCCCGCGTCGCTGGTGACGAGGCCAAGCTGCCCCGTCTGCGCCGCCGAGCTCGCCGCCGAACTGATGCCCGGCAGGGTGTAGGTTTCGTTCGAGGTGCCGAGCACCACCTGGTTGGCGCGGGTGGTGAAGGCCCCGCCGCCGATCGCGGTCGAGCTCGAATGGGTTGCCGACGAGGCCTCGCCCAACGCGGTCGAGTTGGTGGCGGTCGCTTCGGAGTTCGCGCCGAGCGCCGTCGAGTCGGTGGCGCTGGCGGTGGCCAGGCTACCGATCGCCGTAGATTGGGACGCGCTCGCGGTGGAATCGTCGCCGAGCGCCGTCGCATCCGTGGCGGTCGCCTGGGAGTTCCTGCCGATCGCCGTCGAGTCGGAACCGCTCGCATTGGCGAAGTTACCGACCGCCGTGGCATTGGCGGCAGATGCCGTGGATTTCGAGCCGAGCGCCGTCGAATCCATCCCGCTCGCAGTGGCGTCGTCGCCGAGCGCCGTCGCATCCGTGTTCGTTGCGTCGGCGTTATGGCCGACCGCCGTCGCGTTGATGGCGGTCGCCTGGGCTCTCCTGCCGAGCGCCGTCGAATCGATCCCGTTCGCCAGGGCGTCGTCGCCGAGCGCCGTCGCATTCACGTTCAATGCAAGGGCGTGCTGGCCGACCGCCGTCGCGTTTGTGTCGTTCGCTATGGTGTTCTCGCCCAGCGCCGTCGAATCGTCCCCGGTCGCCAGCGCGTTCATGCCGAAGGCGGCGGAGTTGGCCCCGGTCGCCATCGCCCCGGCGCCGACCGCGGTCGAGCCGGAGGCCACGGCGCCGTCGCCGATCGCGACCGCGCCCGCCGTGAGCGCATCCGCCCCGTCGCCGATGGCGATCGCGCCGTCGGCCGTCGCCTGCGCGGCGTTGCCGACGGCGACCGCACCGACACCCGTCGCATCGGTCCCGGCGCCGATCGCCGTCGAGCCTTCGCCCGAGGCCGAGGAACTGTTTCCGACCGCGGTGGCGGAGGTCATTGTCGCCTCGCTGTTCGCGCCGACGGCCACGCTGCCGAAGCCACTGGCCTCGGAAAACACGCCGAAGGCAGAGGAGTTGCGCCCCGACGCCAGCGCAAACGGGCCAACCGCAGTTGTCTGAGACGCTATCGCATCCGCGGAGAAACCAATTGCTATCGAACTTAATTCGGTCGCTGTTGTATTACCACCGATCGTAATTGACTGGATGCCGGTCGCGCCGGCTCCCGCACCGATGGCGATCGCAAAAGCTTCGGTTGCATCGGAGTCCGCGCCGATGGCGATCGCGACTCTGCCGTCTGCCTCCGCGCCGAACAAATTACCGTCGACGTCGCCGCCGATCGCGATGGCGCCGGTGCCAGTGCTAAGCGAATTGCTGCCGATCGAAACCGAGTCGTTACCGCTCGCGATTGCGCCGAAAACACCGGCGCCGACGGCGATGGAATTCTCGCCCGTGGCTTCGGAATCGTCCCCGATCGCCAACGAGTGATCGCCGGTCGCGGTGGTGTCGCTGCCGATCGCCGTCGATTGCTCGCCGCTCGCCGTCGCGTCCGGCCCGCAGGCGGTGGCGTCCGTGCCGGTGGCGGTGGCGCCTTCTCCAGTGCCGCTGGCGACGTTCTCGCAGACGACACTCGCCGCCTGTGCCGGCTGGCCCAGGGCAAGGACCCCAGCGAGCGCCAGCGCCCCCAGCGCCGCCGCCGCGCGGGCGGGTGACAGATTGACTGTGAAGAGTGGTTGATTCCCGGTACGCATAGTATTCCTCCATTTTGCTAATTGAACGGATCGTCAGATCAGATGAGGCCGCGCCCCAGCCGCAGCCGGAAAAACGCCACCTCACTGCCTGGAGGGTAGCATTGTTCGCCCTAAAGTTGAAAACCGGAACCCTTCCGGCCGGGCGGCGCGCCCGGCCGGGGGAGGTGACCCGTCTCTCTCGCCTCGTTCATCCGGCGGGGGAGGCGTCCCCGCGCGGCGTCACCAGTTCACGGTGAAGCCAACCGTGCCGCCGAGGTTGCCGTGGCTGACGCCGTAGGCCAGGCCGGCATCGAATTGCAGCGCCGAAGACACCCTGACGGCACCCGACAGCGAGACCGCGCTGGCGCCCTCGAAATTGCCGTAGCGGCCGCTCATCGCAAACCTGCTCGACGGCGGCACGTAGGGCGCGTCCAGCGCCATCGCCATGGCGCCGCGGCCGCGCGGGCCGGCAACGGTGAAATCGCGAATCGTGATCCGATCACGAAGCAGATCGGCTCCCCTCCGCCATTGTGGCTGTAGCGGCCCGACAATTCTCCGAACCCGTTTGCCGTTTTGCCCGAGGGAAGCCGTAGATCGCGGTGGAGGAAACTCTTGACTCCATCGACCAGGCGCAGGCCAAGAATCCGGCTGCGGGTGGACGATGGTGCGGCCCTCGGACGTCCGCTCGGTGGCGCCGAGACGGCGCAATTTCGGGCCGGATGGTTTCATTCGGCGGCGCGGAAATTGCGCATGACGGAAAATAGCCCGTCCAGCCTGATTCCATCGCGATGGAAAACGCTTTAGTCTCGCCCCATGACGAACCGGCCCGATCTCACCCCGGAGCTGCTGGAGGCGCTCGCCTGGCAGCTCGAGCTTGGCGCCGACGAGGCGATCGGGGAGACGCCCCTCGACCGCTTCGCCGAGAGCGCCGCCGCCGAATCCACCGGCCCTGCGAGGGCGCCAATTGTCACCACGCCCGCAGTCCGGCGCGGGCCCGGCCGCGCCACCGGTGCAACAGCCGACGCGCCGCCTGGACCCGAGGGGCCGCAGGCCGCCAAGGGGGAATCGGCGGGGGAACCGGCGGGGGAATCGCCGCGCGACCTGGCCCGGGGCGCGGCCACGCTGGAGGAACTGGCCGAAGCGATGCGGGGCTTCGAGGGCTCGCCGCTGAAGAAGAGCGCGCGCAGTTTCGTCTTTTGCGACGGGCTGGCCGGCGCCCGGCTGATGGTGATCGGCGAGGCCCCCGGCGGCGAGGAGGACCGGATCGGCAAACCCTTCGTCGGCCGCGCCGGACAGCTTCTCGACCGGATGCTGGCGGCGATCGGGCTGGCCCGCGCCGCCCCCGCGCCGGAGGACGCCGCCTATATCACCAACATCCTGCCCTGGCGCCCGCCCGGCAACCGCACCCCGACGCCGGACGAGGTCGCCCTGTTCCTGCCCTTCATCGAGCGCCATATCGAACTGGCCAAGCCGGATTTCATCCTGTCCGTCGGCAACACCCCGACCAAGACCCTGCTCGGCACCGCCACCGGGATCAAGCGGATGCGCGGGCGCTGGGTGCGCCACGGGGCCAGCGGCCTGCCCCTGCTGCCGAGCTTCCACCCCGCCTATCTCTTGCGCCAGCCCGCCGACAAGCGGCTGGCCTGGCGCGACCTGCTGTCCTTGCGCGCCGCGCTCGACGGCGACAT
>JACZTQ010000305.1 GCA_022573605.1 Pseudomonadota bacterium
GCAGCCCCATCATGGCGAACAGGAAGGTGACCAGGATCAACAGCGCGACCAGCGTCTCCACCGACCGGCTGGACAGCACCCGGTCGTAGATCTGCAACATGAACAGCGGCCCGGTCAGCATCAGCAGGTTGACGAAGATGCTGAACACCGCGACCGCGACGAACTGCCAGCGGCACCGGCCCATGGCGCCGCGCAATTCGGCGAGACCCTTGTTCGTGGTCATGTCGTCACCCCGGCTTTGCCTGATCGCTCCCGCAGCCCCGACGATGGATTAGCACGAATTCACCGCCGGGGCAGGCGAATTCGCGCTGCATTGCGCCTTCGGCCGCCCCTGAAGGGCGCCGAGCCGGAGAGCCAGCCCGATTGTTGCTGTAGGGCAACAAATCCGGAAACCGCGCCCGCGCCTGGAATTCGCCATGAAATCACCCGGTTCCGATCACGATTTCGCGTTGTTACAACAACATCCGCCGGCGGCGCTGGAAGCCGGGGGCCGGCAACGTTACATCTGCAAGGCGACGCTTTACTGGAGAACGAAAATGCAGATCGATCGACGGGACCTTCTCGGCCGGGCGGCGCTGGCCGTCATCGCCGGGGCAACCGCCGGCCTGGCGCCCTCGCTGTCCCGGGCGCTGAGCGAGGATGAAGCCTCGGCCCATGTTCGGATTACCGTTTCCGAAATCCTGGCCCTGGTCGGCGGCCCGGGTGACAGCGCCTCGAAAGCGCCGCGGCTGCTCGCGATCATGAAGCGGAACGCGGCGATGCCCCAGATCGCGCGCTTTTCCGCCGGCATCGCCTGGCGCGGGATGAACGAAGATCAGCAGACCCGCTTTGTCGCCGCCTTCGGGACGTTCATCTCCCGGATCTATGCCGGCAGGTTCCAGAAATATGCCGGCGGCGGGCAAGCGGGCGAGGGCTTCAAGATGGGCCGGGTGATCGACGCCGGGCGCAAGGGCATGCTGGTGAAGACCGAGATCATCCGGACCGGCGCGGCGCCGGTGGAGGTCGAGTGGCTGGTCACCGACCGGCCGGGCCGGGTGGTGATCGCCGATATCATCATCGAGGGCGTCTCGATGCTGATCACCCAGCGCGAGGAGATCGGCGCCAGGCTGGAGGCCCGCGGCGGCAATGTGGAAAAGCTGATCGCCGACCTGGCCGCCTGACCGGAGGATCGCGCCCTGGCCGGCAGCGTCGCCGACCCCCACCCTGTCCCTCCCCCTTTCAGGGTGAGGGGACGCAGGGCCCGAGGCCAGTGCTTGATACGGGCATCCAGTTCCAAGCCATCGATCCGAAGACTGGATTGCCGGATCAAGTCCGGCAATGACCCGGCAGAGAGCGTTTCCATCCGAGTGAAAAACGGCCTAGTGGTTTGAATCCGACATTTCGATCCCGAAATGTCAGGCCACCCCACTAGGTTATCCTCTTGATGTGGTTTGATTTTCCGAAGCAAAACAACCCGCCTGTCGGCGGACTGTTTTGTTTCGCTCAAACCACTAGCATGAGGCCATGCGCCAGATCACCGAGACCGTCAGCTTCGACACCACCGGGCCGGGCCTGCACCCGATCACCCCGCGCCTGGCCGAATGGATCGCCGCCCGGCAGGTGGAGACCGGTCTGCTCACCCTGCTCTGCCAGCACACCTCGGCCTCGCTGACCATCCAGGAGAACGCCGACCCGGACGTGCGCCTCGATCTCGACGACGCCTTCGCCGGGCTGGCGCCGCATGGCGGGCCTGAGCGCTACCGCCACCATCTCGAGGGGCCGGACGACATGGCCGCCCATATCCGCACCGTGCTCAGCGGGGTGCATCTGGCGATTCCGGTCGCCGGCGGGCGCCTCGTGCTCGGCGCCTGGCAGGGGGTCTATCTGTGGGAGCACCGCAGCGAGGCGCAGCGGCGCCGGATCGCGCTGCACCTGCTGGCCGAATAAGCCGCCCCGACAAACCCTCTTGCATGGCCGGGCCACATGCGGGAACATTCCGCCCGCTTGGGGCCGTTCGCTTCGGGGGGAATTATGGACAGCCGGTTTTTCAGCTTCGTCTGGCGGCACTCGAAACGCGAGCAGTTCTTCATTCTCGCTCTGACGGTGTCGTCGTTCCCGCTGGTCTACATCTCGCTCGAGATCCCCAAGATCATCATCAACGACGCCATCAGCGGGCGCGACTTCCCGCGCGAGTTCCTCGGCATCCAGTTCCAGCAGATCCCCTATCTGCTGCTGCTGTGCGGCGCTTTCCTGGTCATGGTGGTACTGATCAACGGCATCAAGTGGCTGCTCAACATCACCATCGGCATGATCGGCGAGCGCATGCTGCGCCGCCTGCGCTTCGTGCTGTTCGAGCATGTCATGCGGTTCCGCATCTCGCGCTTTCGCACCACCAAGCCGGGCGAGGTGATCCAGTCGATGCTGGGCGAGATCGAGCCGCTGGGCGGATTCTTCGGCGAGGTCATCGCCACCCCGGCCTTCCAGGGCGGGCTGCTCTGCGTCTATGTGACCTTCATCTTCGTCCAGGACCTCTGGCTCGGGCTGGCGGCGGTCTCGCTCTACCCGGTCCAGGCCTTCCTGATCCCGAAGCTCCAGGCCAAGGTGATCCGCCTCAACAAGGCCCGCGCCGCCAACACGCGACGCCTGGCCGACACCATCAGCGAGAGCGTCGCCAACGTCGCCGACATCCACACCAACGACACCGCGCGCTGGCACCTGGCGCAGATCTCCGGGCGGCTGCACCAGAACACGCTGATCCGGATGGACCTGTTCAAGCGCAAATTCACCATCAAGTTCATCAACAATTTCATGAACCAGTTGACGCCGTTCTTCTTCTACTCGATCGGCGGCTACCTGGTGATCGTCGGCGATCTGAATTTCGGCGCGCTGGTGGCGGTTCTGGCCGCCTACAAGGACCTGGCCGGGCCGTGGAAGGCGGTGCTGACCTACATCCAGCGCTGGACCGACTTCAACAGCCGCTACGAATTCGTCGTCGAGAGCTTCGTCGGCGACGACGTGTTCGGCCCGGAGCGCATCTTCAGCGAAGATACCGAACCGATGCGCGGCGATCTGGAGCTTGCCGGCATCGAGGGCGGGCCGGGCACCGGGGGCCTGACGGTTTCGCGCCTGGTGATCCGCCCGGGCCAGACGGTTGCGGTCACCGGCGGCGGCAACGGCGCGCGCGACGGTCTGCTGCGGATGATCGCCGGCCTGCTGGAGCCGGCCGCCGGCCGCGTGACCATCGGCGGCCAGGTGCTGGGCGACGCCACCATGCCCCAGATCGGCGCCACCCTGGCCTATGTCGGGACCGAGCCCGGCATGATCTCGCGCTCGATCCGGGACAACCTGGTCTACGGGCTCTTGCGCCGGGCGCCGGATCTGGCCGAGCAGTCGACCGCGGAGGCGGTCACGCTGCTGCGCGAGGCCCGCTGGACCGGCAACATCACCGCCGATCCGGACGGCGACTGGATCGACTACGGCGCCGCCGGAGTGGACGGGGCCGAGGCTCTCGACCGGCGTCTGCTCGAACTGGTCGACCGGGTCGGGCTGGCCGACGACCTGGTGGCCGGGGCGCTCGACAGCCGGATCGACCCTGCCGACGCCGAGCGCTGGACCGGGCCGATCCTGGCCGCACGGGCCGAACTGGCGGCCGGCTTCGGCGCCGACGAACTTGACGACATCGCCGAGCCCTGGGTGGCGGGACAGTTCAACACCAACGGCACCCTGCTGGCCAATGTGCTGTTCGGCCTGCCGGTCGAGGCGGCCGACAATACCCGTGGCTACGCCCGGATGGCCTTGGTGG
>JACZTQ010000306.1 GCA_022573605.1 Pseudomonadota bacterium
CCGCGCGCTCGGCGACACCCTCGAACTGGCGCCGGTCGACACCACGCCGCCGGCGCCGCTGTCCGGCCCCGGCGTGATCACCGGCACGGGAGCGCCGCAAACCGGGGCCCGGCAACCCGGGAAACAGCCGCCGCAACCGCCTGCCACGCGCGTTGCCGCCCTGCCATCGCCCACCGAGCCCTGCACCGTGCCGCCGGCGCTGATCCTCGACATCAGGCCCGCCGGGCTGACCGAGGTGATCATCGATTCGCCCTGCCACGCCGGCACCGTGGCCGAGCTTTCCTATGCCGGCCTGCGTTTTGGCGTCGCGCTCGATCGGGCCGGGGCGGGCTCGGTTGCCGCCGTCGGCTTCCAGCAGGCCAGCGACGCGGTGCTGCGTTTCAGTGGCGGTGAGACCAAGGAGTTCAACATCCCCTTCGCCGACACCGAGCGGATGGCGCGGGTCGCCGTGGCCTGGGAGGCGCCGGTCGCGCTCGATCTGCACGCCTTCGAGTTCGGCGCCCTGGCGCGCAGCGAGGGCCATGTGCGCCCGGACCGGCCGCGCAGTTTCAGCGATGTGCGGCGCCGCGGCGGCGGCTACCTGCTCGAATACCGGCCGGTCGGCGGAGTCGGCCAGAACATCAGCGTCTACACCTACTGGCGCCGCCATGGCGGCCATTCCGGGGTGGTCAGGCTGGAGCTCGATTTCGCCAGCCGCGACGCCCGGCGGCGGACCGACACCTGTGGCGGCGGCGCCCACGCCGAGCCCGAGTTCACCGTGCTGCGCTCGGTCGCCGGCAAGCTGGAGCGGCCGCGCCGGCGCCGCCTGGCGTCGCTCGACTGCGCCGCCGTCGCGGCGACGGCGGGCGCGGCGGATCGTTTCATCGGCGACGCGGTCGATGACCTGATCGTGCTGAAAAGGTAACAACGGCGCCAACCGCCGGGGTGCTCGAGCGATTTCAAGCAAAGTGACTTCACTTTGCGACTCGGAAATCGCGGTAAATCAAAGTATTAGGGCGTTTTCGGTGAATCGGAGATCATCGAAAATGCCCGAGGGGAGCAGGGATGCGAATCTGGAATTCGGGGCTGGTGATCGCCTTCGCGGCGCTGCTGGCAAGCCTCGGCGCGGCCCGGGCCGAGCCGCGCGTGGTGCTGACCTCGCTCGACGGGGCCACCCGGGTCGAGGGCGAACTGCTGGGCTTCGACGGCGAGAACTACACGGTGCGCACCAGCCTCGGCATCATCGCCGTCGCCGCCGCCCAGGTCACCTGCGCCGGTCCGGGCTGCCCGGTCGTGATCAGCTATGGCGGACGCTTCGCCATCCAGGGCTCGAACACCATCGGCGACGGGCTGATGCCGGCGCTGATCGAGGGTTACGCCGACACCCTGGATGCCGAGCTGGTGCGCCAGGTCGGCGGCGGCGAGAACCAGCGGGTGCTGCGCCTCGCCGACGCGCAGGGCCGCGAGATCGCCGTGATCGAGGTTGGCGCCCACGGCACCGCGACCGCCTTCCCCGCGCTTGCCGATGGTAGCGCCGCCATCGGCCTGGCCTCGCGCCGGGTGGCGGCGGCCGAGGCCGGCCTGGCGAATCTGCGCGGCGGCCCGGACGAGCACATCCTGGCCCTCGGCGGGCTGATCGTGATCGTCCACCCGGACAACCCGGTGCGGGCGCTGAGGCTGGACCAGATCGCCGCCCTGTTCGCCGGCCGGACCACCAGCTGGGCCCAGCTCGGCGGGCCCGAGCTGCCGGTCAGCCTCTATGTCCGCGATGATCGCTCCGGCACCCTGGCGGCGTTCGAGGCCTTGGTGATGCAGCCGAGCAGGCTGAAAATCGCCGACTCGGCGGAGCGTCTCGAGGACAGCGCCGAGCTCTCCGATCTGGTCTCGATCGATCCCACCGGCATCGGCTTTACCGGTTTTGCCTACGCCCGGGCGTCGCGCCCGCTGGCGATCCGCCAGCAATGCGGGCTGACCTCGTTCCCCACCACCTTCGACCTGAAGACCGAGGAATATCCGCTGGCGCGGCGGCTCTACGCCTACGGCTCCGGCGCGGCGATGCCGCCCCACGCAAAGGGGTTGCTGGATTTCGCGCTCTCCGACGCGGCTCAGCCGATCATCGCCGAGGCCGGCTTCGTCGACCGCGGCATCGAGACCCAGGGCATCGAGGTCCAGGGCGCCCGGCTGGCCCACAGCCTGACCAGCAAGGAGGAGTTCTCGCTGGCGCTGTTGCGCGAGATGCTGGGCGAGCTGAAGGACGCCTTGCGCCTGAGCCTCACCTTCCGCTTCACCGCCGGCTCCAGCAACCTGGAAGCGCGCTCGCAGCGCGAGGCCGAGCGCTTCGCCCGGCTGCTGGCGGACGGCGGCTACGCCGGCAAGGACATCCTGCTGGTCGGCTTCACCGACTCGGGGGGCGAATTCAAGAAAAACCGCGGCCTCGCCATGCGCCGCGCCCAAAGCGTGCTCGACACCCTCAAGGCGTCGGTCCCGGAGGGCGCGCTCGACGCCGTGCCGATCCAGGTGCAGAGCTATGGCGAGTTGACCCCGGTGGGGTGCAACGAAACCCCCCAGGGGCGCCAGTTGAACCGCCGGGTCGAGGTCTGGGTGCGCGACAAGCGGGGCTGAGCGAGGGTCAAGGTAGGGCGGACATGATTGTCCGCCGTCGCCGGAGGAAGGGTGGACAATCATGTCCACCCTACCAGCCGCGCCCCTTGCACTTGCGCGGCGCATCCGCCATCACTCCCGGCGACCCGTATCCGCGCCAAGGAGCCCCCGCCATGAGCCCCGCCATGCCCCGCGATGTCGTCATCCTCGACGGCGCCCGCACCGCCATCGGAACCTTCGGTGGCGCGCTCGCCGGCACCCCGCCGATCGCCACCGCCGCCCATGTCGCCAAGGCGGCAATGGCCCGCTCGGGCGTCGAGGGCGGCCAGATCGGCCATGTGGTCTTCGGCCATGTCATCAACACCGAGCCGCGTGATATGTATCTCAGCCGGGTCGCCGCCATCGAGGCCGGCATCCCCGACACCACCCCTGCGATGAACGTCAACCGGCTCTGCGGCTCGGGCGCCCAGGCGGTGGTCTCGGCGATGCAGGCGATCCTGCTCGGGGACGCCGATTTCGCCCTGGCCGGCGGCGCCGAGGCGATGTCGCGCAGCCCCCACCTGCTGCACACCGCGCGCTTCGGCCAGAAGATGGGGGACACGACCATCACCGACATGATGATCGGGGCGCTGAACTGCCCGTTCGGCACCGGCCACATGGGGGTGACGGCGGAGAACGTCGCCGAGGAGCGCGGCATCTCCCGGGCCGACCAGGACGCTTTTGCGCTCGAGTCCCAGCGCCGCGCCGGGGTGGCCCTGGCCGAGGGCCGTTTCGCCGGCCAGATCGAACCCTTCGTCATCAAGACCCGCAAGGGCGAGATCGTCTTCGACACCGACGAGCACCCCAAGCCCGCGACCACGTTGGAAGACCTCGCCGGGTTGCGCCCGGCCTTCAAGAAGGACGGCACCGTGACCGCGGGCAACGCCAGCGGCATCAACGACGCCGCCGCCGCCATCGTGCTGGCCGAGGCGGGCGCCGCCGAGGCCGCCGGATGCAAGCCCCGCGCCCGGCTGCTGGGCTACGCCCATGCCGGGGTCCGCCCCGAGGTCATGGGGCTGGGCCCGATCCCGGCGGTCGAGGCGCTGCTGGCCCGCACCGGGCTGACGATCGCGGATTTCGACGTCATCGAGTCGAACGAGGCCTTCGCCGCCCAGGCCTGCGCGGTCAACCGGGAGCTGGGGCTGGACCCGG
>JACZTQ010000032.1 GCA_022573605.1 Pseudomonadota bacterium
CGGAATGCTCGAAAGTGCCTCGAAAAGTGTCGTCGTGTTCGTGCTCATCGCAAGGCCTCCTCTTGTTCATGAGGCCTGTAGAACCCTGTTCGGGCGCCGAGGCGATGCGGTGAATTGAATCACCCTGGCCGTGGCCTCTGGCGCGGCCGTGCCGGGAGCGGCGTCGACCGCCGGGCTATCGACCGGCGCCTGTTGCTCACACGCCACCGCCAGCCCCAGCGCCAGGCCAATCGCGAGCACGACCGGCGCGCCAGGCGCCGCCCTACGGAGCTTCCCGCGCCGCCCACTCATCGCACGGACAGGTGCGCACCGCCGCCGGCGATCTCCTGAAGGCGGGAGATATCGCAGATCTCCACCTGGTGGGGTTTGGGCAACCGGACGATCCCTTCCGCCCGGAGCAGGGAGAAGGCGCGGCTGACGGTTTCCGTGGTCAGGCTCAGATAGTCGGCGATCTCGGCCCGCGACATCGGCAGATTCAGGCGCTCGCGCGGCGCGCCGCGCCGCGCCGCGCGCTCCGAGAAATCGAGCAGGAAGGAGGCCACCCGCTCGTCGGCGCGCTTGCGCCCGAGCATCATCACCTGCTGGTTCTTGCGGCCGATTTCGCAGAGCACCGCACCGAGCATCGACTGGGCCAGCTCCGGTGTGTCGTTGCACAGCGCCTCGAGATCCGCCAGGCTGACCTCGCAGGCATCGACATCGGTCGTCGCCTCGGCGGTCACCGACACCTTGCCATTCCCTTCGTGTTGGATCAGGACATCCCCGGTGGTCAGGAAATCGACGATCTGCTGGCGCCCGTCGAACAGGGTATGGCTGACCTTGATCACGCCGCTGCGCAGCACCAGCGCGGACATCGGCGCCTGCTCCTCGCGGGCGATGATGCGGGATTTCCCGATCCGGAGCGTACGCGAGATGCCTGCGATCAGTTCGATCGCCGTGTCACCGAGGTTGGCGCAGAAACCGATCTTTCCGGCGGCGCATCCCGCGCAGGTGGCGGGCGTCACACGAAACATGGGCTTGTCCTCGTGGCTTGTCGATCACATTGGCGCGCCCCGGCAGCTTGTTATTGCGTCTTGTGCGCATGTCGCCGAGGTCGGGTGAATTTTAGCAGGTCGATGATTTCGCGACGAGGCGGGTTATTGCCCTGCGACATTGGGACGCCATCCGGCGCCAGCGATGGCGCTTCCGGCGCCCGCCATATTCGCCGTCCATGGCGGCTTGTGCCGCCCCGGCGCGCTATTCCGGGGCGGCCGCGAAGACCGGCCCGCCCCGGGCCGGGAGGCCAGGGACAATCCGCCGCTGGAGCGCGACGCTTTGTGACCTTGACGCCGGCCAATGCTTGTTGCGAATTCATGGCGCCAAACCTCGCGGTTCCGGCCCGGCCGGCGCGACCTGGATAAAACCCGATGCCAATGCACGCCCACGGAGGACAGTATGATTGCGCGTATCGACTCGTACCCCGATCATCCGGTGTTGCCGGATCCCGGCCGGCGCAAACTCCTTGCCGGCGTGGGCGGGCTGCTGCTGGGCACGGCGCTGACCGGATGCGCCGCGCCGCTGCCCGAGGAAGAGCCCTTCGACCCGACCACCCTGGTCTACCCGCCGCCGCCCGAGACGCCGCGGTTCTATTACGACCGCACGATCTGGGGCAGCAACAGCGTCATCGAGGAGTCCTCGACCGACCGCTGGCGCCGCTTCGCCACCGGCGAGAGCACCCGGGGCAGAGGCATGGCCAAGCCCTACGGGGTCGTGGCGCGCGACGGGCGCGTGTTCGTCTCGGACACGGTGGGCCGCCGGGTGCATGTGTTCGACTATCCGCGCAAGCGCTATTACACCCTCGGCACCAGGGGTCTCGGCAGCCTGCGCAAGCCGCTCGGCATGGCCGCGGACGACGCCGGCAAGCTCTACGTCGTCGACAACACCACCAAGCGCGTCATGGTCTACGATCTCGAAGGCAACTATCTGACCGCGCTCGGCGCCGACAGCGGGCTCGAGCGCCCGGTCGGGATCGCGGTGACCCCGGACGGGGACCGGATCTATGTCGTCGAGACCGGCGGGGTGAGGTCCCAGAGCCACGGCGTGCAGATCTTCGACGGGCGCGGCAACAAGCTCCGCGCCGTCACCACGCGCGGCACCGGCGAGGGCGAGTTCAATCTGCCGCTCGACGCCGCGCTCGGGCCGGACGGCAACCTCTATGTGCTGGACACCGGGAATTTCCGTGTCCAGGTGCTCGACCGCGAGGGGAATTTCCTGCGCGCCTTCGGCAAGGCGGGGCGCTTTCCGGGCCAGTTCGGCCACCCCAAGGGGATCGCCATCGACCGCGAGGGCAAGGTCTACGTCTCGGACACCACTTTCGGCATCTTCCAGATCTTCAACAACCAGGATCAGGTTCTGATGGTGGTCGGCAATCGCAGTGACAACGGCGGTCCCGGAAAGTTCCTGCTGCCGGCGGGCATCTCGGTCGATGTCGATGGGCGCATCTATGTGGTCGATCAGTTCTTCCGCAAGACCGAGGTGTTCCGCCCCGCCGCCGTGCCCGAGGACTGGCCGGTCGGGCAAGTCGTCGCGTGATCCGGGGCTGGGTGCGCGAAGCGTGACTCATCGGGAACCCGGGTCTTGCCGGGCTTGACCCGGCAATCCAGCAAGGCGCTGGTTTCACTCAATTTCCCGCGGCGGCCCGGATCGCACGGAAGCGGAGTCCGGATCACCGGGTCAAGCCCGGTGATGACGGCGGGAAGGGCGCGCCCGGGTTGGGAGGAATCGGCGCTCAACCGGACAGCAGTAGGCTCGACCCGGCAATGAACGAGCGCCGGATGAGTCGCGTCTCGCGCAGCTTGGCCTCATCGCCGGCCGGACAAGTTATCGCATGACCTGAAATAAACTGGACATTTTGTCGCATGTTTTAGGAAAAACTGGACACATTGTCGCAGTATTCGAGAGTGATATGACAGTATACCGCACGATTCTAACAGTTAAACTTCGCCTCTCTTGATGTGAATCAACGATTAACTGCGAATTTAAGCAGATAATTAACCCCGGTGAAAGGCCCGCAAATGACAAAAACACCGGCGCCAATGTAAGTAAGCCAAGAGGAGATAACGAGATGAGAGGCCGGACTTTACTGATCGCGGGCCTGCTGACCGCTGCTTTCGCCGGTCAGGCAGCCGCACAAACCCTAGGCACGATCACCAGGTCGCCGCACGATCTGTCGGCGAGCGGGGTCCTGAACAACGAGATCTGCGTCTACTGCCACACGCCGCACGGCACGACCAACGACGATGGCCCGCTGTGGAACAGACTCGCGACCGTTGGCCCCTTCGTGGCCTACGACAGCAGCACCCTCGACGGTTCCATCCTGGGCAAATCGGGAGCTAACTTCGATCCGGGAGAGGTTTCGATGGCGTGCCTTTCCTGCCATGACGGCACCCAGGCGCTCGATGCGGTGATCAACTCGCCCGGCAGGGGCCTTGGCACCCCGTTGGCGGGCGCTGCCATGACGGCGGGTATTGCCGTGGTCGGCCCGGATCTGAGCAACGACCACCCGATCAGCATCCAGTATGGCGGCTACGATTCGGGTTCCGGCGTGATCGACGAGGATTTCGTCGACAACAGTACCGTCACTGCCACGACCGGGCTTAATACCGCCACGATCAACGGCACGCCCGCCTGGTG
The DNA here is from genome assembly GCA_022573605.1 of Pseudomonadota bacterium. Classification (GTDB taxonomy): domain Bacteria; phylum Pseudomonadota; class Alphaproteobacteria; order Rhodobacterales; family Rhodobacteraceae; genus Thermohalobaculum. The sequence continues at coordinate 3,670 of JACZTQ010000032.1, forward strand.
GGTCAATACCTCCGTCGGCGGAACCGTCGGCCGCGACAAGGAGGACATGATCCTCTACACGGCCGGCGCCGAGCCCTACGTCGAGTGCGCGACCTGTCACGATCCGCACAGCGGCAACGTCGCCGACCCCCTGGTCGAGGTCAACTTCCTGCGGATGACGAACGCAGGCAGCGCCATCTGCCTGGCCTGCCACGTGAAGTAGGCACCGACCAACCGGCCGCTTGCATTGGCCGGGACCCGCGGGGGTACCCCCGCGGGTCCTTCCACGGCTTGACCGGATGATCGCGGGCCGGCGCCAGGCGCGGCATTAAGACCCGTTGTAAATGGCCTGCCCCTGCAAGAAAATTTATCCAAGGCCCGCCGGCAGCGTTCGGCAACGCGAACAAGGGCCGGCAACAACCGACCTGCCAATGTGCCACGTGGAGAACCAAAGTGGGAAACCAGGGGCCATCCGGGTCCGGCCAGCACCACCGGACCGCTGTTAGGCTTGCGCGCGCCGGCGCCGCCCCGGCATTCGCTCTGGGGCTCGTTCTCGCCGCCGCCGGCGTGCCCGCTTCCCCTCCGGCCGGGGCGACCCCGGAGGCGACGGTCGCCGTGGTCGGCGCCGAGACCATCAGCGGTGGCGAGTATCGGCAATACCTTCGGGCTTATGTGCGCTCGAAACTCTATCACGGCGGTTCCGAGGAGCAGCTTCGCAAACTCGCCGGCGAGGCGCTCGAGAGCCTGGTCACCGACCGCCTGCTGATCCAGGAGGCGCGCCGGCGCGGCATCGCCGCCGACGAGGCCGCGGTCGAGACCCGCATCGAGGCGCTGCGCCAGCGTTATTCGGGCGGCGAGACCTGGCCCCAGGTCGAGCCGCAACTGCCGGCCATCGCGGAACAACTCCGCGCCGATTCCCGGGTCGAGGCGCTGAAGGGCGAGATCACCGAGGTCGCGGCGCCGGCCGAGGCCGAACTCGCCGCTTTCCACGCGGCCAATCTCGAACTCTTCACCGAACCCGCGGCCTGGGATCTCGACCTGATCCTGGTCGGCGTCCCGCCCTCGGCGCTCACCCCGGAGTGGCAGGCGGCGAAGGCGCTTGGCGTCACCCTGGTCGCCGCGATTCGCGCCGGCTCGGCCTTCGACCGGGTCGCGGCGGAGCATTCGGCGGATGCCAGCGCCGCGGACGGCGGACGGCTCGGCAAGGTCCATGGCGGCCAGCTTCCCGCCGAGGTGCACGAGGCCATCGCGCGGCTTTCCCCGGGCGCGTTGACCGACCCGATCCGGGTCCTCGAAGGCTATGCCATCTTCCGGTTCAACGCGCCGATCGCGGCCCGGACCCACCCGCTGGACGAGGTGCGCGAGCGGGCCGGGGCGCTCTATCTGCGCAACACGGCGGCGGCGCGGTGGGCGGCGTTCCTCGCCGACCTGCGCGCGCGCACCCATGTCGAGACCTTCGATGTGAGCGCCTATGTCGAGAGCTTCGTTTCCGAGGAGTGATCCGCTTGTGGTTGCCGGCCTGCATACTGGTTGAAGCGCCGCGATGGCGAGGCATCCCGCAATATTCGCTTGCTGGATCGCCGTCTGCCTGTGCGGGGTCGCGGCGCTGGCGGGGTGCGGGAGCGGGTTCGACATGACCCTGGCGCCAGTCACCACCACCGGATCGGTCCAGTCCACGGTCATCGGGCGGCGCGACAGCGATGGGACCAGCGAACTGACCGTGCAGGAGAGCGCCAGCATCGATGTCGCCAGCTACATCTGGCAGCCCTGGTTCGTTCAGGTGCGCGGCGGTGTCGATGTCGCCCATGACAAGACCTTCGGCGCCTCGGGAGGCGCCGCGTTGAGCGTCAGCGCCGACGCGACGCTCGACGTGCTGCCGCGGTCGAAATACCCGCTCACCCTGGGCCTCGCCCACATCGACAGCTTCGCCTCCGGTGACTTCAGCGGCGCCCGCACCACCAGCGATCGCGCCTTCATCAATGCCAGCGCCGTTCTGACCCAGAACCTGCGGGCGGGCTGTCGGCAAGCTGGAGCCGGACCGATCAGGCGGATTCGGGCGTCCAGACGACGCAGGCGGTGAACCTGAACCTCAGCCGGACCTTCCCCCGCGACCAGACCTTTCTCGGGATTTCCTCGATCGGTCTGAACCTGGGCCTGCGCAACAGCGATCTCGCCGCCAGCGGTCCGGACCAGGAGGACGGCAGCCACCAGGTCGCCACGGTGGCGCTCAGCACCCGTAGCGAGCCGTTCGAGAACCTTTTCTACAACAGCCTGATGACCGCGATCTACGACGACGATGCCGACGGCGACGACACCACGACGCGGATGTCGTTCCAGGGCGTCTCGACCCTGCAATGGCGGCCCGAGGACCGGCCCTTCATCGTCACCGGGACACTGCGCACCCTGACCGAAAAGATCGAGAGGAACGACGACGGCGAGTCATCGGGCAGCGACACCCTGCTGGCCGCCGCAACGCTGGGCCTGCGCTGGCCGGTGAACGACCGGTTCTCGGTCAACCTGGGGCTGCGGGGCTCCTACCAGGACGTCAGCCGCGACGAGGGCGGCGCCTTGGGCGAGGACGCCGGCGGCGACGGGCAACGCTTCGACGCGGGGCTCGTCGCCGGCGCCAATTATGTCTCCCGGACGCGGCAACTGGCCGGCTTCGACTGGCGCTGGGATGCGCGGGCCTCGACCGATAGCGGATTCAGCAACGACGAGGGCCTGGATTCGCGCGAAACGTTCGGGCTCGGGCACCGGTTCGAGCGAATGCTCGAAGACCTGATCTTCGTGCCGGTGCGATTCTCCTTCGCCCAGGACCTCAACCTGGGCTTCGACCCCAATGGCGACGAGCTCATCGGCGCCGGACTTTCCGACTCGATCAGCTTCAGCTACGCGGGCGCCGGCGCCGCCTCGTCGACCTTCGCCCGGCTCTCCTTGCGCGACACCCGCGACCTGATCGGCGAGGGAGACGAATTCCAGTCGCTCCAGGCGCGGATCGGCCGCCGGGTCGCGATCAGCCGCCAACGGCGCCTCCAGGGCGACATCTCGGCGCAGGCCTCGCGCCAGGTCAGCGAGGGCGAGACCGACATTTTCGTCACCGCATCCGGCAACTTCGCCTACCTCCACCGCAACCTGTTCGACATCGAGAACCTGGGGCTGCGCTCGGAGTTGCGGGTCAATGTCGTCAACCTCGACCAACTGTTCGGCGCCAGCAGCGGGGAGCTGGACAACGAGTTCCTGCGCAACGACTGGCGCAATACCCTGATCTACCGCATCGGCCGCCTCGCCACCAGCCTGGAGACCACGCTCTTCCAGCGCGGCACGGGGCTGAGCTACCTGGCAGTTTTGCGCTTCCGCCGCGATTTCGGCGGGGGCCAATAATCAAGGAGAATGAGCATGCGAGCGAGCAAACGCCGGTCCCTGGCCCTGGGCATCATGGGGCTTCTTTTCGTGGCGTTGTCGGTCGGGACCTGGTTCGCCAGCTCCGATGACGCGGCGGCGGAATATGGCGACGTGATCATCAACAACTATTCCGACGACGCGGCGATGCGCCCGGTGATCTTCCCGCACTGGTTCCACCGCATCCGTTTCCGCTGCAAGGTCTGCCACGCCGATCTGGGCTTCCGGTTCAAGGCCGGCGGCAACGACATCAACATGCTGAAGATCTTCGACGGCGAGTATTGCGGCGCCTGCCACAACGGCCGGATCGCCTGGGGCGTCGAGAACTGCGTGCTCTGTCACTCGGGCAAGCCGAACATGAAAACAGGCGTTCACAACAGCACCTCCGACCGGCTCGTGGCGCCGGTCGGCCGGTGACCCGGGCCAGCGGAAAGGAACCATCATCATGACCGACCGAGCAAGCATCATCGCGGTCCTGTCGGCTCTCGCCATCGCTGCCGGGGGCGCCGCGCTGGGAACGGCAGGCCAGGTGCCGCAACCGGCCGGGGATGCCCCGATCATCATCGCTCAGGCAACCGGGGCCCAGGCCACCGGGCCGAGTGCGGCCAATACCTTCAACCGCCTGATGAAGCGGCCGGGCAGCGAGCCCAACATCCAGCCCAGCAAGGACGGCATCCACGATCCCGCCAACCCCGGCACGGCCCTGCTGCAATGGCCCTCGGAAGCCTTCGCCGGCTTCCCGAGGACCAACGACGGCAACCGGGTCGACTGGGTCAAGACCCTCGCCGCCGGCCTGATCCGGCCCTGGACCGAACTGGAGGACCCGGAGGCCGAGCCCTTCTTGATGGACCTCACCATCGTGCGCCAGGTCAAGGGCTCGATGCCGAACGTGGTCTACCCGCACCTTGAGCACACCCAGTGGCTCGACTGCACCAACTGCCATGACGAGATCTTCGTGCCCGAGAAAGGCGCCAACCAGATCAGCATGGCCGGCATCCTGCTGGGCCAGAAATGCGGCATCTGCCACGGCCGGGTGGCGTTCCCGATCTCGGACTGCCGGCGCTGCCACTCACAACCGAAAACCGCCGAGGAACTGCGCCAGCTCTCGGAGAAATCGAGTTGGGCGAAGCAATGACAGCGCTGGCGTCTCCCCGGTTCAACACAAGGACTCTCAAGATGTCGAAATTCAGTCCATTCCGGAGCCTGCTGGCGATAACTGCCGCGGCGTTGCTCGCGGTGTCGTGGCCCGCCGCCGCGCAGCAACGGGTACCCGCCGACCCGGCGACGACCGGCCAGAAGGCGGAGTTCATCGGCAACCTGGTGACCCGCTCGGTCTCGGTCAGCCGAATCGAGGGCAGCGGCGACGCGGCGGCGATGGCCAGCCTGGCCGAGGCCCGCACCCTGGTCGACCGGGCCAGGGCCGACCTGAAGCGCGGCGCGGTCGAGGCCGCCGACGACAAGCTCGACCAGGCCCTCGCCCTGGTCAACAGCGAGGTTCGGCGGCTCTCGGGCGACGAGGTGCGCGGCGCGCACGAGCAGGAGATGTACCACCGCCGGCTAAAAGCGGTGAACACCTTCCTGGCGACCTATCAGCGGGTCGCCAAGGAAAGCAACAGCCGGGCCGCCGCCCGGCGGGCCGAAGCGATCCGGACGCTGATCGGCAAGGCCGAGGACCAGGCAAGGGGCGGGCGCCACGACCAGGCGCTCGAACTCCTCGACGACGCCTATGTCATCGCCCGCGGGGATATTCGCGAGCTGCGCCAGGGCAAGACGCTGACCCGCACGCTCGACTTCGCCACCGCCGGGGAGGAGTACGACTACGAGCTTGGCCGCAACCGCAGCCACTTCCTGCTGTTACGGTTCGCGCTGAGCGAGAAGACCCCCGCCGGCAGCGTCGTCGGCCGCATCGAGAGCAACCGGAAAAAGGCCGAGGAACTTCGCGGCGCCGCCGAGAAAAGGGCCGCCGCCGACGGTTACCCCGACGCGATCGATCTGCTGAACCAGTCGACCGACCTGCTGCTCAAGACCATCCGCATGAGCGGCATCTTCGTGCCGGGCTGAACCGGCGGGGCGGCGAGATGAAGCGATCGACGCGAACAGGCGGCTATCCGGCCTGGCCCCGAAGGGCCTGGGCCCTGCTGCTTGCCGGAAGCCTGACCGCCGGATCGGCCCTGGGACAACAAACCGAGACGGCGGCCTCGCCGGAGCTGGCGGCCCAGAAGGCCCGCATGCTCGAGGGCTTCTTCTCGTCCTACCGCCTGCGCCAGGCGCTGGGCGCGAACCCGGAGGCCGTCGGACCGCTGGAGGCGGAGGCCCGCGCCAGCCTGACCGACGGCAAAGCGGCCCTGGCCGGCGGGCGGGTCGTCGAAGCGATGGCGTTGTTCGATGCCGGCATGCGCGCGGTCGCGCGGGCGATCGCGCTGACCTCGCCCGGGATACCCTGGGATGCCCAGGCGGCATCCCATGCCTTCGTCGAGCGGCGGCGCCATGCGGTGTCATACCTGGCCGCGATCGAACGCGCCGATGACCTCTCCACCGCCGTTGGCGCCGATGTCGCGGACCTTCGCGCCCGGCTTGGCGAGGCCGACCGGCAGTTCGCCGGCGGCGATCTCAAATCCGCGCGCGAGACGCTGGACCAGGTCTACCGGGACATCGTCGGCCTGGTCAGCGAGATCCGGCGCGGGCACACGGTCTTCGTCAGCCGGGTCTTCGAGACCCCGCGGGGCGAGTTCGAATACGAGCGGCGGCGCAACCAGAGCTACGAGTTGCTGGTCCAGATCGCCCTGGCCGAGCGCGGCGGCGGCCAGCCCGGGCTGGCCGGCCTCGCCGCCCGTCTGACCGCCGAGAGCGAGGCGTTGCGCGATCAGGCGGAGCGCGAAGGCGCGAGCGGGGATTTCGCCGCCGCGATCGGCACCATGGAGCGCGCCACCGAGCGCCTGCTGGTGGTGTTGCGCGCTTCCGGCTTGATCATGATGGAATAGATCATGCGGGCACATTCGGCACATCGCGGAGCGAAGCCTGTGGCGCCGGGGTCCGGCCGCGCAGCACCCGGCGGCATCGTTGCAAGCCTCCCCCCCGGCCCCCCTCCCAGAGGGAGTGGGGGGCGAAATCGGCGCGGCCAGCGCGGTATCGCCGGCCGGTTCCGGTCGAGGGCCGTCGGGATAGGCGCCGTGTTGCTGCTGGCCGGGCTGCTGGCCGGCTGCGCCGCGCGCGAGGGCGATGTCGCGCCGGCGCTGACGCCGGCGCCGGCCGCGCCGGTCTGGCCGGCGCCGCCCGATGTCGCCCGTTACGCGCTGGCCGGGGTGCTGATCGGCGAGCAGGATTTCGTCGCCCCGGAGAAGCGCGAGCGCTCCGGGGCGCGGACCGCCTTCGAATGGATCGTCGGCCTCGTCGTCGGGCCGAGGCGCTACAAGGAACTGCGCCGCCCGGTTGCCGGGCTGGTGCGCGCCGACGGCTCGGTGCTGGTGGTCGACGCCGGGCACAAGGGCGTCGCCGTCTTCGACATGGTGGCGAGGCGCTTCGAGATCTGGGACGAGGCCGGTCCCGGCTACGGCTTCGTCAGCCCGGTCGCCATTGCCGAGGACGGCGGCGGCGGCTACCTGGTCACCGATTCCGAGTTGCGCCGCGTCGTCCGGCTGGATGCCCTGGGCAAGCCTGCCGGGGATTTCGGCGGCGGCGTCCTGACCCGCCCGACCGGCATTGCCCGCGATCCGCTGACCGGGACGATCTATGTCGCCGACACCGGCGCCCACGACGTCAAGGCCTTCGATGCGGCCGGGGTGCTGATCGGCACCATCGCCGGGCCGGGGCGCGGGGCCGGGCGGCTGAACACGCCGACCCACATGGTCTTCCACCAGGACCGGCTCTACGTCACCGATACCCTGAATTTCCGGGTCCAGGCGTTCGATCGCGACGGCACCCCGGTGTTCGATTTCGGCGAGCTCGGGCTTTCGGTCGGCAACATGTCCCGGCCCAAGGGCGTGGCGATCGGCGGGGACGGCCGCATCTACGTGGTCGAATCCTACTACGACCACCTGCTGATCTTCGACTCTGCCGGCAAGTTCCTGCTGCCGATCGGGGGCACCGGGCGCGAGGTCGGCCAGTTCTTCCTGCCCGCCGGTGTCTGGACCGACGACCGGCGCCGGGTCTACGTTGCCGACATGTTCAACGGCCGGATCATCGTGCTGAGCGAACTGACCGGGCTGGAGGCCGGGCAATGAGACGCGCCGCCCTCGCAACCCTGTTGCTGGCGCTCGGCGCCGGAGCCGCGGCGGGCCCCGTCCTGGCCGGCCGGATCTCCGATATCCGCAACACCAAGCACAACCTCTCCGTCACCGGGCCGGGCGAGGTGCGGGCGACCGCCGAGGACGAGCTTTGCGTCTACTGCCACACGCCGCACGGCGCCACCGCCGGGGCGGCGCCGCTGTGGAACCGCGAGCTGTCGGGGGCGACCTATCTGCCCTATCAATCGAGCTCGCTCGACGCCACCGGCATCGGCCAGCCGGGCGGCACCTCGAAGCTGTGCCTGTCGTGCCACGACGGCACCATCGCCATCGGCTCGGTCAATGTGCTGAACGGGGCGGCGACCGGCGGCGACCCGGCGACCGAAGACATCACCATGACCGGCACCGGCTTGGGCGGCGTCATCCCCGAAGGCGCCGGCGAGCGCACCGGCTTCACCCGCCGGCTGGGCACCGATCTGACCAACGATCACCCGATCTCGTTCACCTACAACGACGCCCTCGCCGTCCAGGACGGCGAGTTGCGGCTGCCCAGCGCCACGCCGGAGATCGACAACCGCGTGCCCGGGGTGCGCCCCGAGGTGCCGCTGATCGATGACCAGCTCCAGTGCACCGCGTGTCATGACCCGCATATCCGCGACACCATCGAGGCGAACATCAAGTTCCTGCGCCTGAACCGGCTCCAGGCGAGCGAGCCGCTGGCCGGCGCCTTCGACATCGACCGCGACCAGATCTGCCTCGCCTGTCACGAGAAGGAGGGCTGGATCGGCTCGGCCCATGCCAACAGCGCCGTCGCCAACGAGGTCTACCAGGCCGCCGCCGCGGCTTTGCGCGACTTCCCGGCCGCCCTGCCGGTCTGGCGCGCCGCCTGCCTGAACTGCCACGACACCCATACCGTCGAGGGCGCGCGCCGGCTGCTGCGCGAGGGCACCGACAGCATTTCGTCACCGAAATCCGGCGGCGCCTCGGCGATCGAGGAGACCTGCTATCAGTGCCACTCGTCGACCGGGGCCGTCCTGGTCGGGCAGGGGGGCGCGAATTTCCCGGTGCCGGACATCGAGATCGATTTCCAGAGCCTGCGCCACATGCCGATCGACGCGAGCCCCGAGGTGCACGACATCGGCACCGGACCCGAATCGCAGCCGGGCAAGGATTTTATCGAGTCGCGCGCCTTGCTGGGCCGGGGCTCGGATGGCAACCGGCACGCCGAATGCACCGACTGCCACAACCCCCACCGGGTGATCAAGAACCGGCTGTTCAACGCCCTGCCCGCCCTGCCGGACGCGGCCGGAACCCATGACCGCGGCAATACCGCGACACCGTCGAATCTCGCCTCCGGCGTGCTGCGCGGCGCCTGGGGGGTCGAGCCGGTCTACGGCGCCACCGGCTTCCTGATTCCGCCGATCTCGTTCGACATCAAGCGCGGCACGCCGCCGGTCGGGGGCAGCACCGCCGCCAGCGCGCCCTACGTGACGCGCGAGTACCAGATCTGCCTCAAATGTCACTCCGAATACGCCTACAACCAGCCGCCCTTGCTCGGCTTGACCTTCGGCGGCACGCCGCCCGGCACCAACGATATGGACCGCTACACCGACCAGGCGATGGAGTTCCAGGCGCCGATCTCGGAGATGGGCGAGACCGGCGGCAACCACCGCTCCTGGCACCCGGTGATCGCCGAGACCGGCCGCACCACCGGCATCCGCAACGCCGATGCCAACGCCTGGCTGGAGCCGTTCAACGATGCCGGGCTGATCGGGTCGCAGACGATGTATTGCTCGGATTGCCACGGCTCCGACACCGCCACCGGCTCGATCCAGCCGGTCGGCGGCGAGGACGGCCGGTCCTGGGGGCCGCACGGCTCGAGCAACGATTTTATCCTGAAGGGCGACTGGGACTGGCGAACCGGCCGCGGCAACCAGGATGACCTCTGCTTCAAGTGCCACTCCTACACCGCCTACGCCACCGAGGACGGGGACAACGTCAACAGCGGCTTCGGCGGCGACAAGAGCGAGAACCTGCACGCCTTCCACGCCAAGAAGATCGACAGCGCGTTCCGCTGCACCTGGTGCCATGTGGCGGTGCCGCATGGCTGGAAGAACAAGGCTTTCCTGGTCAATCTCAACGATGTCGGCGCCGAGGCCGGCCTGCCGGCGGGCAGCCAGGTGCGCAACAACACCACCGCCGGCTACACCGACGGCCCCTACTACCTGAACGCAATGCTGAAGGTGATCACCTTCGCCACCAGCGGCAACTGGCAGGAGAACGACTGCGGCTCGTCCGGCTCGCCGGGCAATGGCGAGGCGGGGCGCGACTGGATGCGCGACAGTTCGGAAAACTGCGAGAACCCGCCATGAGCGGCACGGGTCTCAAAATCCTCCGCGCGGTCGGCTCGCACGGCGCGACCCTGGCGCTGCTGGGCCTGATGGCGCTGGTGGTGGCGGCCGGCCTGGCCTTCGAGATCGAGGTCGCCGACTGGATCGTGCCGCCGGTGGCCGGGCTGCTGGTCAACCTGGTGGCCGGGCTGGTGGGCCAGGCCACGCTGCGGGCGCAGCCGATGCTGTTCGCCTTCCACGCCATGCTGGGGGTGCTGGCGCTGCTGGTCGGCCTCGACCGGCTGACGGCGCTGAACGGGCATGTCGAGGTCGTCGAGGGCGCCATGTTCGACCCGGCGCTGGCGGTGGTCGAGGCCGGGCCGCTGCACCCCTATGCCCTCGACCAGGTGGCTTTCGTGCAGGGCGGCTTCGAGATCCGCTACCTGCCGGGCATGAAGCGGCGCGAGACCGTGAGCCTGCTGCGGGTGCCCGACGGCGCGGGCCAATGGCGCGAGGCCCGGGTCGGCGACGACGATCCGCTGATCGTCGGCAACTACCGTTTCTACACCTCGTTCAACAAGGGTTTTGCGCCGGTCATCACTTATACCGGCACGGACGGGCGGAGCGTCACCGGGGCGGTCCACATGCCGTCCTACCCGCTGCGCGACTTCGACCAGGGCAACGCGTGGAGGCCGCCCGGCTGGGGGCCGGAGCGGGCGCCGGTCAAGCTCTGGCTCCACCTGCCCGAGCCGGTCTACGACCCGAACACCGCCTGGACCTTCCGCAAGCCGTCGAACCCGGTGCTGATCGTCATCGAGGGCGAGGCGCGCCAGGAACTCTTGCCCGGTCAGGCCGCGGCGCTGGCCGGCGGCGGGCAGATCCGGTTCGACGAGTTGCGGGCCTGGATGGGCTACACCATCACCGCCAACCTGTTCAACGCCTGGATGATGGCGGTGGCGATCACCGCCTGCCTGGCGCTTGCAGTCCATCTCTGGGGAAAATTCCAGTCGCAACCGGCCGGCTCGCCTGCCGGGACGGGGGTGCGTCATGCCGAGTGAGACCATCCTGCTCGATCTGGCGGCGCTGCTCTACCTCGCGGCGGCGGGCGTCGCGGTGATCGCGGCGATCGCCGGCAAGGCGCGCGACCGCACCGTCTTGACGCTGCTGGCGGCGGCGCTGGCGCTGCATACCGGCGCCATCGCCCTGCGCTGGCTGCGCCTCGATCACGGACCCTATGTCAACCTGTTCGAGATTCTCTCCAGCAATGTGTGGAGCCTGCACCTGATCGCGCTGCTGGCCAGCCTGGGCGTGCGCCGCCTGCGGGGCGCGCTGGTGATGACGCTGCCGGTGCTCGGCGTCCTGGTGCTCTGGATGATGGCCACCCCGGCCCGGGATACGGCGGTGCCGATGACCTACCAGACCATCTGGCTGCCGGTCCACATGGTGCTGGGCAAGCTGTTCCTCGGGTTGGTGGTGATGGCGCTCGGGCTCTGCCTGGTGGTGGTGGCGCGGCGCGCCTTCGGCTGGCGCCTCAGCCATGCCCCGGACTGCGCCGAGGCCGAGGGCCTGGCCCACCGGGTGATGCTGGCCGCGGTGGTGTTCCAGACCCTGATGCTGGTCGCCGGGGCGGCCTGGGCGCGCGACGCCTGGGGGCGTTACTGGGCCTGGGATCCGCTCGAGAGCTGGGCCTTCCTGACCTGGCTCGCGGTGCTGGCCTACCTGCACTGGCGGCCCCGCAACCAGGGCGCCACCGTGCTCAACGCCGCCCTGGTCATCGGTATCTATGTGATTGCGTTCGCGACCTTCTTCGGCGTGCCCTTCGTCTCGCTGGCGCCGCACAAGGGGGCGATCTGATGGCCCGTCCGGCCCGATATCACGGCCGCCGGGCGCCCCTTGTCGCGCTGGCGCTGGTGATGGCGTTCGGGCTCGCCGCCGGGCTCGCCTTCGAGCAGACGGAACTGCGCGGCGTGACCGTCAGCCCACCGGCCGAGCCGCCCGCCCAGAGCGCACCCGCACCCACGCCGCAAGGTGCGCCGACCGGATTCCGCGCCGCCTTCGAGGCCGGGATCACGCATCTGCGCCAGGGCAACCCGCATGGCGCCGTGCAAGCCTTCGAGACCGCCCGGCGCGCCAACCCGCATGCGCCGGAGGTCTATGCCAATCTCGGCTTCGCCTATCTGGAGTTGGGCCAGCCCGCCGCCGCGCGCGCCGCCTTCGAGACCGCCGGCGCCATCGCCCCGGGGCAGGTGAACGCCTATTTCGGCCTGGCCGAAGCCCTGGACGCGCTGGGCGATGGCGAAGGGGCGATGGGCGCGATGCGGACCTATCTGCACCTGGCGCCCGGCGACGACCCGTTCCGGCGGCGCGCGATGTCCGCCCTGTGGGAATGGGAGTCGCGCCGCGACACCGCCCTGGCCGCGGCATCCGGCGCCACCGAGCCTGCCCCCACGCCAGCAGAGACGCCCTCCGCGCCCGCCGGCCCCACGGCAGCGGATACGCCCTCCGAGGCTGGCCCCACGGCAGCAGAGACGCCCTCCGAGGCTGGCGATACGCTGTTCGACGCCCCGTTGCAGACCCTCGACGGCGACCCGGCAAGTCTGGCCGCCTATCGCGGCAAGTTCCTCATCCTCAATGTCTGGGCCGCATGGTGTGGGCCGTGCCGGGCCGAGCTTCCCAGCCTCGACCGGCTGAACCAGGCGCTCGATCCCGAGCTCTTCGCCGTCGCCGGCGTCAGCATCGACCGCCAGCGGGTCTTCACCCGCGAGTTCCTCGCCGATCTGGGCGTCGGCTTTCCGAACTACTGGGATGGCGAGGGACGGCTGACCAAAGAAATCCTTGCCGCGAACGTCCTGCCCTTGACCGTGATCATCGACCCGCAGGGCGAGATCGTGCTTGGCTATGAAGGCGCCCGGGACTGGAACGAGCCGGGGCTTGTCGCCGCCCTTGGCGATCTTGCCCAAGGCGACGGCCCGCTCGCGGAGCGCATCGCGAAACTGCAGGAGGAACTGCAATGATCCGGCGCCTGGCCCTTGCCGCCGCGCTGATCGCTGCCGGCAGCCCCGCATTCGCGGGCGGCCCCGGCGCGGGCGGCGCGCTCTACGACCGCTACTGCGCAAACTGCCATGGCTTCGACGGGTTCCCCAACCTGCCGGGAACCCCTGACTTCACTCGCGGCGAGAGCCTCGCAAAGACCGACCCGGAACTGATCCACGCGATCCGCTTCGGTGTTCTCTCGATGCCAGGCTTCGACCAAACAATCGACAAAGAGGGACTGATCGATGTTGTCTTCTATATCCGAACGCTTCAGCGCTAGGGGCCTGGCCTTGCTGCTGGGCATTGTGCCGGGCGCCGCCGGGGCCGGAATGCCGGACTCGATGGCGGTCGAGCGTTTCGAGGTCGGGCCGGAGGTCTATGTCCGGGCGCTGGCGCTGGACGAGGCGCGCGGCAGCGTCTGGGTCGGCACCTCGGCCGGCGCCCTCGAGATCGGGCTCGAGACCCTCGAGGCCAAGCAGGTCTTCACCCGCAAGGAGGGGCTCGCCAACGAGTATGTCTTCGCCATCGGGGTCGCCCCCGGCGGCGAGGTCTGGTTCGG
>JACZTQ010000307.1 GCA_022573605.1 Pseudomonadota bacterium
AGGCGCACGCCGTCCGGCCGGGCCGCCTCGAAGATGGCCACATTGCTCTCGGCGGTATGCAGGCAGGCGATCCTCATCCGGCCGCCGGAATTTCACCCGGCGCATGGAACACCGGCAAGCCGCGCTCGCGGAACCGCGCCACCTCTTCGTCGGCGCCGCCCGACGGCCCGCCGATGCGCAGCACCGCGTCGCAACGCTCGGCGGCGGCGAGAGAGATCGGCATCATGATCTCGTCGAAGCTCCCCGGCCCGGCGGCCTCGATGATCGGCAGCGCCAGGTTGACCCCGATCACCGGCAGATGCCCACGCCGGAACACCGCCAGCGCCGCCGCGTTGAGCACCCGCAGGTTGGCGGCCCGCGCCGCCGCGTCCGCCGCCCCCGAACTGTAGGGCCCGGCAACCATGATCCACAACCGGCTCAAACCAGCCGCCCCCACAGGTCATACTCCCCCGCCTCGTCGACCTCGACGGTGACGATGTCGCCCGGGGCCAGCCCCTCGAAGCCGCGGTCGATGAACAGGTTGCCGTCGATCTCCGGCGCGTCGCCCTTGGTGCGGCAGGTGGCGCCGTCGCCGTCGACCTCGTCGACGATCGCCTCCAGGCGGCTTCCCACCTTCGCCGCCAGCTTGGCCTCTGAGATGCGCTGCGAGACCGCCATGAACCGGTCCCAGCGCTCCTGCTTGACCTCCTCCGGCACATGGTCCGGCAGGTCGTTGGCCGCCGCCCCGGCGACATTCTCGTATTTGAAGCAGCCGACCCGGTCGAGTTGAGCCTCCTCGAGCCAGGCCAGCAGATAGTCGAAATCCGCTTCCCGCTCGCCGGGGAAGCCGACGATGAAGGTCGAGCGCAGGGTGATCTCCGGGCAGATCTCCCGCCACTTGCCGATCCGCTCCAGCACCTTGGCCTGGTTGGCCGGGCGGCGCATGGCGCGCAGCACGCTCGGCGCGGCGTGCTGGAACGGGATGTCCAGATAGGGCAGCACCAGCCCCTCGGCCATCAGCGGGATCAGCCGGTCCACATGGGGGTAGGGATAGACGTAATGCAGCCGCACCCAGGCCCCGAGGCTGCCCAGCCCGCGCGCCAGGTCGGTGATCTGCGCCCGCCACTGCTCGCCCCGCCAGGGGCTCGCTTCGTGGCGGATATCGACCCCGTAGGCCGAGGTGTCCTGGCTGATCACCAGCATCTCCTTCACCCCCGCCGCCACCAGCCGCTCGGCCTCGCGCAGCACCGCGCCCGCGGGCCGCGAGACCAGCTTCCCGCGCATCTGCGGGATGATGCAGAACCGGCAGCCGTGGTTGCAGCCCTCCGAGATCTTCAGATAGGCGTAATGGCGCGGCGTCAGGCGCACGGCCTGGGGCGGGATCAGGTCGATCTTCGGGTCGGGCGCGGGCGGCACCGCGTCGTGCACCGCCTCCAGCACCTGCTCGTACTGGTGCGGCCCGGTCACCGCCAGCACGCCGGGATGGGCGGCGCGGATGGTGTCCGCCTCGGCGCCGAGGCAGCCGGTGACGATCACCCGGCCGTTCTCGCGCAAGGCCTCGCCGATCGCCGCCAGGCTCTCCGCGCGGGCCGAGTCGAGGAAGCCGCAGGTGTTCACCACCACCGCGTCGGCGCCCGCGTAGTCGGGCGAGATCGCGTAGCCCTCGGCCCGCAGCCGGGTCAGGATGCGCTCGCTGTCGACCAGCGCCTTGGGGCAGCCGAGCGAGACCATGCCGATGCGCGGCTGGCCGGGGCGCGGCCCCGAATCAGAGGCGGCCTCCCCCAGCCGGGCGGCGGAGACGAGATCGGGACGCAGGTTGGGCGGGTTCGCGGTCATGCTGCCGGGGCTTTAGCGCAAGCGCGCTCCGCCCGCCAGCCCGGGCAATCCGCCAGGCGGGACGACGCGATGCCGCGAGGCCGGGCGGACTCATTCTGGCCGGAAGCCGCTCGCCCCGCAAACCATCGTCCCGATGGACCCGGGGCCGGCAATACCATAACAACCTGACCGGATGACTCGGCGGGGGACAACAGCCATGCCTAACGCGCTGACCAATGCAGCGGTCGTTCTGGTCTCGGTTCTCGTCTCGCTCGGCGGCGCGGAGGCGCTGTTGCGCGGTTTTCCGTCGCTGATCGGTATCGATGTCCTGCACCGCTTCCACGAAGACCTGAGAACGCCGATCGCGACCAGGCTCGGCTACCCGACCGTCAAGGACCGGCGGGTGCTCTCGTCGGAGGAGCGCGGCGACGGCGGGCCGCCCCTTCATATCTATCATCCGGGTCGCCGCCATGTGGCGCTGGCGGATGCCGTGGATGTCGCGACTGGCGCAGTGCTCGAACGGCAGATGGACGACGCCGGTTTTTTGAATCCGGCGACGGGATCGGGCCGCGCCAGCGCCGATGTGATCATGATCGGCGATTCGTTTACCGCCGGCGACCTGGTCGCCCCCAAGGACACCTTCGCGGCCCGGATCGAACAGCAGACCGGTCTGATGCTCTACAATCTCGGCGTCGGCGGGATCGGCCCTTACGAGGAACTGGTGCTGCTCGGGAAGTTCGGCCTGGCGCTCGAGCCGCGTATCGTGGTGATGAATATCTACGAGGGAAACGACCTGCGGGACATCCTCGTCTATCACAAATTCGTCTCGACCGGCATCGATCGCAAAGCCCGCAAGCGCCTGGGCGGGGCGTTTGCGCTGAGCTATGCGCTCGCCTATCTGAAATCCAGCGTCGAGCTGATGGTCAAGCGCTTCAAGAAGCGAACAAAAATCGATTTCCGATACTCGGTCGAGGTCGATGGCGTCAGGACGCCAATGAATGTCACCAACAATGACACCGACGAGGTCAGGCATGCCCGCCGGATCGCAAACGGCGACCTCGGCCTCGAGCTGTTCGCCGAGCCGCTGGAGGCCTTTGCCGGCCTCGCCGCCGAGCACGGCTTCATCGCCGTGGTGACGCTGCTTCCGTCGGCCCACACCGGCTATATCGACAGCGTTCGGTTCGAGGACCGGGCGGTCGGTCGCGAGGTTGCCGCGTTCAGCCGGGCGCTGCGGAGCTGGCTGGCCGGGAACGCGGCGCGGATCGGCTACCGTTTCATCGATGTCGTCCCCGCCTTCCATGAGCGGGTGAAATCAGGCCCGATCGCCTTTTTCCCGGCAAATGTTCATTTCACACGGGATGGTCACGCCATTGTCGCGGGCGTTTTGGGACCGGCGCTTCAAAGCCTGCTCGCCGGGCAGTGAAACACGATGGCCACGCGGTTCCCGGACGCCGAGCCGTGCCAGAGCGGGATGGCTTGAAGCGGGATCGCCGCCGCATCGTCATCCCGTAGGCGCTGCAGCACGAAGTGATGCCGCGCTCGTGCGGGATCTCTCGGCGGCTGCCCAGGATCGGGAGATCCCGGGTCTGCACCGCATCACTGCGTGCTGCCGATGGGATTCCGGGGCGCACGGGATGACGGTGGAGAGGGGGGTTCGACCTCGACGCATCACGCTTTAGAGCAAATTCCACTCAGGTAGAGCCGGCGCGGCCGCCCCGCTTCAGACCTACCCGAAGCAGATGATCCGGCAGAAGAAGCGGAAACAGCGGCGGCCCGAATTGTCCGGGTCCGCAACCGCGACACCGTCATTCAGCGCCGGGGCGGAGCCGCCGCCCGGGCCGCGGCCTCAGCCGCCGCCGATCACCGGAACGGGGCCGGGGCCGGTTGCGAACGCCGTCGTCGTGATGCTGTTCACCTCGGCCGTGAGCGCGCCCACGCCGGCGCCATAGATTGCATAGATCGCGATGATC
>JACZTQ010000308.1 GCA_022573605.1 Pseudomonadota bacterium
GGGGCCGGGCCGGCAAGCGCCTGCATGGCGCCGCGGGCCGGCGCCGGCCGGGTCAGGATCGGGCGCACCACCATCAGCGCCAGCACCAGCACCACCAGGCTGAGCACGCCGATCTGGATCAGGGTCATGGCATTGCGCTCGAGCAGACGCAGCCACGGGCTGGCCTCGACCAGCGCCCCCGAGCTGGCGTCGGGCTGGAACTCCATGCTCTCGATGGTGACGATATCGCCGCGGGCCTGGTCGAAGCCGATGGCGGCGACCACCAGGTCGCGCAGCATCTTCAGCTCGGCCGCGGAGCGGGGCTCCCAGAGCGTCTCGCCATCGGCGCCGGTGGTGGTGATGCCGTCGACCAGGACGGCGACGCTGATGCGCCGGATCGCCCCGGCCTGGCGCACCGTCTGGCGCTGAATCTCCGAATAGTCGTAGTTGGTGCGTTCACGCGATTCCGAGCGTTCGCTGGAGCGGGTGTCGGAGGCGCCGGCATCGCCGTCGGGCAGATTGCTGGCCACCGTCACGCTGCCGGCCGAGCCGGAACTGGTATCGGTGATCTCCTCGGTATCGGTCGAGATAACCACCCTGGTGTCGGGCTGGAACAGCTTCTCGGTCACGGTCTCGGCCTCGCGGTCGGTCTCGACGGTGACGCTGACCCGCGCCTTGTCGCGGCCGACCCGGGCGGTGAGGAGCTGCTCGATCTCGGCCTTCAGCTTGGCCTCGTGCTTGGCCGCCTCGCCGGTGGCGCTGACGGCGGGCGAGTCGGTGCCGGGCGCCAGAATCATGCCGGCGCGGCTGTCGATCACCGCCACCCGGGTGGGTCTGAGTTCGGCCACCGCGAGCGCCACCAGGTAGCGGATCGCGGTCGCCTGGGTCTGGGTCAGCACGCCCCCGGCCATGGTCACGGTGACCGAGGCCGTGGCCCCGGCGGCGTCGCGGGCGAAGGGCCGGCGGCTGGGCGTGGCGATATGCACCCGGACGGCGCGGACCCCGGCGGTGGCGAGAATCGTGCGCGCCAGCTCGCCCTCCTTGGCCCGCCAGTAGGCGGCGTTGAACATGTCCGTGGTGGTGGAGAAGCCGGAGAGCTGGTCGAGCAGTTCGTAGCCCGCCTGGCCTTGCCGCGGCAGGCCGTCGCGGGCCAGGGCGAGGCGCACCCGGTCGCGCTCGTCCTCGGCCACGTAGACGGCGTTGCCGCGCACCTCGGACTCGACGTTCATCGCCTCCAGCGCGCCGATAACCTCGCCCGCCGCGGCCGGGTCGAGCCCGGAATAGAGCAGGGCCATGCCCGGCCGGGTCGCCACCTGCGCCAGCGACAGCACGGCCACCAGAGTGAGGACAGCCGCGCCGACCAGGATGATTCGGCGGCGCGGGTCCAGCCTTTGCCAGGTCTCCAGCATCTGTTCCATTCTGGTTCGCGCCGGCGGTGGCGACTCGGGTTTCTCGGGTTTTTTCCGTGCCGCCAAGCCTGATGCCAACAGACTTAAGAATCGGTTTAGGGAATTGGATGTATTGGATTTACCGACCACTACCGGCAAAAGTCTGGAGCTTGGAAATGAGCGAAGCCAATGACGGCACCGAGGACGAACCTGTCCGCAAGGGCAAGTCCAAGCTGCTGCTTGTCGCCGCCGTTCTGGCGCTTGGCGCCGGCGGCGGCGGGTTCTACGCGGTCTATTCCGGGATGCTGGCCCTGCCGTTCCTGGGCGGCGGCGAAGGCGGCCACGAGACCGCCGGCGCCGGGCCCGGCGGCGAGGCCGGGGGTCACGCCGAAACCGCGGGTCCCTTCGAGCCCGGCGCCTACATTCATCTCGAGCCGCTGATCGTGACGATGGGGCCGCAGAGCGAGTCGAAGCATCTCAAGATCACCCTCGCGATCGAGGTCGAGCCCGGACGCGAAGCCGAGGTCGAGGCGGTCAAGCCGAGGGTGATCGACATCCTCAACGGGTTTCTGCGCGCGGTCGACGAGCGCGAGTTCGAATTGCCGCGCTCGATGGAACGGCTGCGCGCCCAGATGCTGCGCCGGATCGAGCTGGTGACGCCGAAGGGCGCGGTGCGCGACCTGCTGATCCAGGAATTCGTGCTGATTTGAAGGATGGCGCAATGGAGCTGATCGCCGATGGCCTGCTGATCGTGACGGCGATGACCGCCGGGCTCTACTGCCTGGTTCTCAGCCGCCGGCTGCGGCGGCTGACCGACTCGGGCAACAGTATCGGGCCGCAGATCGAGGCGCTCGACCGGGCGCTGGACGAAACCCGCGCGGCCCTGGCCGAGACCCGCGACGGGGTGTCGGAGTTGCGCAGCTCGACCAGGGCGACGATCGACCGGCTGGCGCGCGAGACCGAACGCGGTGGGGAAATGGCGGAACTGATCGAGAGCGGTGTCGGCGAGGCCAAGGCGACGATGCAGCGCCTCTATGAGGCCGCCGACCGGATCGAGGCCATCGAGAGCCGGACCGCGGCGGCGAACCATGGCGGCGACGGCGATCCGGACGTTTCCCCGGATGACCCCCCGGATGGCCCCCCGGGCAATCCCCCGGATGGCCCCCCGGGCGATCCCCCGGATGATCACCCGGATGAAATCAGCACCGAAAGCGCCGTGGCGGATGCGCCGGTGACCGAGGCGCGCACCGGCGCCGGCGACGACCCTCCGGTGGAGCGGAGGGATGAAAACGCCGGGACGGCCGGTGAGGGCGAGGACGGCGGCCCCGCGGCCGGTCTCTCTGACGACTTGCCGGCGGGCAAGCTGGTGGGGCCGGGGGGGTCGGAGGATGCCCCGGAGGATGCCCCTAAGGATGCCCCTAAGGATGCCCCGGAGGATGCCCCTGTGGCGTCCGGTGAAACCGCCGGTGAGCGCACCGGCTCGGTTCTCAAGGCCGAACGGGTGATGATGTGAGGTGGGGCGGGCGGGTTCAGACCGGGGCGCTGTCGTCCCTCGCGGCCTGTTTTTTCATCTCGGGTCTGCTGCGCGCCGGGGAGGTGGTGGCGGCATTGCCGGTTCTCGGCGAACCCGCGGCGGAGCACGCGGTGGAACAAGGGCTGGCCGTGGTTGAAGCGGAGGCGCCCGATCTCGGCGCCCTGGCCGCCGAACTGCATCGCCAGCGCGCCGACCTGGCCCGGCGCGAAGCGGCCCTCGAGGAACGCGCGCAGCTGCTCGAGGCGATCGAGGAGCGCGTCCGCGACCGCTTGGCCGAGCTTGTGGCCGCGCGCGACAAGCTGGCGGAGACCGCCGCCCTGGTCGATGACGCGGCCGGCAAGGACGTGCGCCACCTGGCCGATATGTACCGGCAGATGAAACCGAAGCAGGCGGGCCGGATCTTCAACGCCATGGCGCCGGAATTCGCCGCCGGCTTCCTCGGCCAGATGGGGGCGGTTCCGGCCGGACTGATCCTCGCCAGCATGGATGCCGACAAGGCCTACGCGGTCAGCCTGCTGCTGGCCGGGCGCAACGTTCGGCGCGAATGACCGGCGGCTAGAGCAGGTTCCGCCTGGGTGGACTCCGCTCTCGTGTCCCGGATCGGAAATCCGGCTGACCACCGGCCCGTCGAGAGCGGCCGGGTGCGTGCTTGCGCGCCGCCCCCCCATCCCTTCTGCGGGGCTTACGCATCTGCGGCCACGGTCCCCCGCGAAGCCCACGAGGGGGGAGGGAGGCGCCGGGCCCCGGCGTCGTTGCCGCGCGGGCGGGGCGCTCCCGGTTTGCCGGTCGGGGGAAGCAATGGTGGGTTCAGCGAACCCACCATTGCCCCACGCG
>JACZTQ010000309.1 GCA_022573605.1 Pseudomonadota bacterium
GGCGGCGGTCATGCCCGAGGGCACCGACAGCGCCGGGCACTGGCCCACCATGCTGAACGGCTCGGTCATGTCGAGGCCCTCGAGCCGGCCATCGACCGCCGGCCGTTCGAAATCCCGGCTGCGCTCGCTGTTCGGCGGCGCCGGCTGGGCCATGGTCGGGCAGATCAGGGCATGGTGATCGGCGAACACCGCCGCCATCCGGCGCCAGAGCTCGGTGCGGATGGTCTCGATCCGCTTGAAGGGCGCCGCCCCCATCGCCAGCCCGGCCTCGATCAGCTTGACCACGTGGGGGTCCATGCGGCCGCGATGCGGCTCCAGCAAATGCCCGAAAGCGGCGGCCAGGTAGACGCCCCACCACTCGACCCAGGCCGCCACCATCGCGGCGCTCACGGTCAGATCGACCTGCTCGACCACGGCCCCGGCCTGGCGCAGCGCCTCGGCCACGGCGCGGGTTCGCCGCGACCTCCGGGTCGATCAGATAGAGGCCGAGATCGGGGCTGAGCGCGATGCGCAGCCCGGTCAGGTCGGCATCGAGGCGTTCCGGCAGGGCCAGGGGCGCGATCTGGCTGTCGATGTCGGCGTCATCCGGCCCCTCGGCGACGCGCAGGAACAACGCCGCGTCGTCGATGGTGCGCGCCAGGGGGCCGAAATGGCTCATGTCGTCGTAGACCGTGGGCAGGATGTCCATCGGGATGCGCCCCAGACTCGGCTTCAGCCCGACGCAGCCGCAGAGCGCCGCCGGAATCCGCACCGAGCCGCCCATGTCGGTGCCTTCGGCCAGCGCCACGCAGCCGGTGGCGGCGGCCACTCCGGAGCCACCGGACGAGCCGCCCGAGGAGCGCGCCGGGTCCCAGGGGTTGCCGGTCAGGCCCCAGAGCGGGCTCTGGGTGAAGCCGGAATGGGCGAATTCCGGGGTGGTGGTCTTGCCGACGATGATCGCACCGGCCTGCTTGAAGCGGCGCACGATCACCGGGTCGGCATCCGCCACCCAGTGCTCGAAACAATACGAGCCGCGGGTGGTGCGGTGGCCGCTGGTCGGGGTGAAGTCCTTGAAGGCGACCGGCAGCCCGTGCAGCGGGCCGAGCGGATCGCCGCGCATCACCGCGGCTTCGGCCTCGCGGGCCTGGGCCCGGGCCTCCTCCGGAAAGACGAAGCAGAAGGCGTTCAGCACCGGCTGCACCGCTTCGATCCGGGCCAGCGAGGCCTCCACCAGGTCGACCGGCGAGACCTCGCGGCGGCGCACCAGGCGGGCCTGCTCGGTGGCGGGGAGGGCGCAGAGGCCGGTCATGTGGCGGGTATTCTCTCTCTTGTGGATCGGCTGCCCTGCGGTCAGGCCCCCCACTCCTCTTCCCGGCGACGATGGACAAGGTCATCAGGCGGCGCGCTTCGTGGGCGCCGGGTTCGGTGTCACCTGACCTCCACCGTCTCCTCGTCGCCAACCCAGGCGGAGACCTTGATCGCCTTGGGATCGACGATGCAGGCCTCGCGGCAGAGCGCGCACCCGGTGCAGATGTCGGTCTTGACCACCGGCTTGGTCCCGCCCTCCCACTCGAGTGCTCCCGGGACCGGGCAGGCATGGGCGCAGGCGCCGCATTCCGGCCCCAGCCAGGCCAGGCAGGTGTCGGTGTCGATCTCCACCAGAGCCAGCCTGGGGGGTGCGGGCGGCGCCTCCCCGGCCTGATCGGGGAGCACCAGGGCGCCCGCCTCGCAGGCCGCGACGCAAGGGAAACCGTCGCACATGCGGCAGCCCCGCCTGAGCAGGTCGAGGGCTGGCGTGGTCTCGGCCCGCAGGCCCGAGCCTGCCGCCAGCGCGAACACCACATCGTGCGGGCAGGCAGCGATGCAATCGCCGCAGCCGGTGCATTTGCTCAGGAATTCCGCCTCGGGCAGGGCGTGGGGCGGGCGTATCCAGCGGCGGCTGCGCCGCGCGCCCGTGTCCGCCGCCGCCTTGCGCCAACCCAGCGTGAACAGCTCTCTGCGGCCCAGGGGCATCTCTCTTTCGCTCATGGCGTGGCCCGGCCTATTTCGGATGCTCGCGGGAAGCGCGGAGCTTGCCGGTCATGGTGCGCCGGCGCTGGATCAGCGTGACCGACAACAGCACGATCGCCAGCAGGCCGACAACGATGCCGATCGGCCCGACCATCGGTGGCGGGCCGACGCGCAGCGGGAAATCGATGACATGGCGCTCGCCGTCCGCAATGAACGCGGCGCTGATGATGTAGTCGCCCGCCGCGTGAAAACTGAAGGTCTGGCGGAATACCCCATCATCCAGCGACTGAACGCCGATAGCCGCCTCGCCGCCGCCGAGCCCGATCCACGCCAGCCAGGACGCCTCGCGCACCGTGAAGGCGACCTCGCCGGCGTAGAGGCTCCCGTCGTCGATGCGGGTGACGTAGAGGTTGATCCGCCCCTGCGCCTCCGGCTTGGGAAAGGCCGGGAAGACCATGTAGGTGACGTCATAGCCGCCGATCCGCATCTCGGCCTGGAGGCTCGACGGCGTGTTGGAATCCTCGCCCAACGCGTAGGAGGGGCGGCCCAGCACATGATGTGCGGCGGCGAGGTCGGCCAGCGCCAGCCAGCAGAAAGCGGCCAACAGCGCAGCCGGGACAAGGCGTTTCATCAGGCAGCCTCCTCCTCGCGCTTGGCCTCTTTGGCGCGGCGGTACTGCCGTCCCAGATGCCCGGGTCCCTGTTCCGGGTAGTCGGTGAACCGGAGCATGAAGGTCATGGCGTCGGTCGGGCAGGCCGCGATGCAGGCCGAGCAGTTGTTGCACTCCTGGCCGAAGCCGTCGTGCAGCGGATCGAGGGCGAACTCGCACACCACGTTGCACTTGGCGCAGTCGTTGCAGTTCTCGACGATCCGGCGGATCCGCACCACCCGGTAGCGCCCGAGCAGGGCGTAGAGCGCGCCGCCGGGGCAGAGGTAGCGGCAGAACCCGCGCCGCGCCACCGCGAGATCGAACAGCAGGGTGGCGATGAAGAACACGGTCCCGGCGCCGAAGCCGCCGAGCGCCACCGCATAGTAGATCTCGCGCCCGATGATGGCCGGCGGGTAGATCGCCGCGACCAGGATCGAACCGGTCGCGGCCGACCCGATCAGCCCCACTGCGAGAACAACGTATTTGATCCGCTTGTCGAACATCCGGTTGCCGGGCTTCAGCCCGGCCCAGCGCAGCCAGCCGGCGAAGTTGCTGTTCAGCTCGTAGAGGAACGTCGCCGGGCAGATCCAGCCGCAGAAGAAGCGGCCGAACACCACCGTAAGGGCGACAGGGATGAGGGCGGTGAGCAGAAACGGCCAGTAGAATGTCAGCCCGGCCGCGATCTGGCCAAGTGCTGCCAGCGGATCGCTCAACCTCAAGCCCCGGAAGGTCCCCGACCAGGTGTTGCCCTTGATCGCGTCCAGATCGTCGGCCGGATCGTCGGTGAACGGCCCGGTGAGGGTCTCCATGACGTCGTAGAGCCGCTGTTCCGGCGCCGACAGCAGGTCATAGGCATGGGCCGCGACATAGGTTTGATAGAGATGCAGGAAAGGCAGCAGAACAAGCATCGCGAAGACGATGCTCAGGCAGAGCCAGCGCGCCTTGTTCAGATGGCGCCAGAGGAAGAACGGTTTGCCGCCGCGCCCGGCGGCGACACAGCCCTCTCCCCCGACCCCTCTCCCGGAGGGAGAGGGGGGTGAAATCGGCAGGGGCGGCGCGTCCCCCCCTCCCGCAGGG
>JACZTQ010000033.1 GCA_022573605.1 Pseudomonadota bacterium
AAGAACTGCACCTTCTTGCCGGTGACCGCTTCCATATGGGCCAGGAAATCCGACCACGCCTCGGCGTAGACCGCCGGATCCTCGACCGGGGTGTAGGCGAAGATCAGCGTGTCGGGGTCGACCAGTTGCGACGGGTCGGTCGGGATGTCGGCGATCAGGTCGCCGTCGGCATCGGTGTAGCGGCTGTCGAGCGTGAACTCGGCCTGAGCCGTGCCGGCCATCGCCAGGACGGCGGCGAGCGCCAGTGATAGAAGTTGTTTCATTTGTTCCTCCCTTGAGAGGCCGCCCGAGCGGCGGCCCGAATCGTTCGCGGTCCTTGTTCCGGATTCGTCGAACCTGCGATCAGAAGAGTAACGAAACATGTTTGTGATCAAGAGGAAAGGGTATTTGACCGCAGATGCGCCGAAGACGGTGACATAGTGGAAAGCTCGAAGCCGGGCGGTCTGGATGGGCGACTTCCATAAACCGGGCCAACAGGTCTGTCTAAATTGACGATTTGATCGATGGTCAGAGCCTGGGTTGCCCGGCAAACCCGCCCGGCGGCGCGCCTCGCCGTTATTTGAACCGCCAGGCCTGGGTGCGTTTCAGCACCCCCTTCGAGATCGCCACATGGATCAGGCGCGCCACCGCGTTGGTGTAGAAGATCATCATCCCCATCGCCGCCGCCGGCGCGACATCGCCGGCGTCGTCCATGTTCAGCACCGCCACCGAGGCCAGCGTGGTGGTCGGCGAATAGAGGAACACCACCGCCGAGACCGTGGTCATGGCGTTGACGAACAGATAGATCGAGATGTCCAGCACCGAGGGCAGGCAGACCGGCACGGTGACCCGCGCGAACAGCTTGTAGAATGGCTGCTTCAGCGAGGCGGCGACCGATTCGAACTCGATGTCCATCTGCTTCAGCGCCGTCACCGCGGTCAGATGCGACACCGTGTAGAAATGGGTCACGGTGCAGATCACCAGGATCGCCATGGTGCCATAGATGAAATTCAGCGGGTTGGCGGGGTTGTTGAAGAAGAAGATATAAGCCAGCCCCAGCACCATGCCGGGGATCGCCATCGGCAGCATCGCCAGGAACTGGAACACCGAACGCCCGGCGCCGAACCCCTTGGTCTTCTCGACCATGTAGGCCCCGGTGAAGACCACCACGGTGCCGATCAGCGCGGTCATCAGCGCCATCCGGATCGAGTTGCGGTAGGACGCCCAGCCGCCGCCGTCCATCACGTCGAAAGCGTAGTTCTTCAGGCTCAGGCTCAAATCGTAGGGCCAGAACTTGACCAGCGCGGCGAACTGGCAGACCCCCAGTATCCCGACGATGAAGACCGCGACCAGCCCGCAATAACTGAAGCAGAGCCAGTCGAAGCGGCGGTGCGGTTTCGGCTGGTAGGGCACCGAGCGGGTCGTCAGCATCGCCACCTGGCGCTTCTGCACGTACCGGTCCACGCTGAAGGCGATCAGCGCCGGGACCAGCAGCACCACCGAGACCACGGCGCCCATCTCGAAGTTCTGCTGGCCGATCACCTGTTTGTAGATATCGACCGCCAGCATGTTGTATTGGCCGCCGATCACCTTGGGCAGGCCGAAATCGGTGATCACCAGGTTGAAGACCACGAAGGAGGCCGAGATCAGCCCGTAGCGCGCCCCCGGGATGGTGACGGTCCAGAAGGTCTTCCAGCGGCTCGCCTTGAGCGACACCGCCGCCTCGTAGAGCCGCGCGTCCGAGATCGCCAGCGCCGTGGTGATGATGATCATCGCGTGCGGGAAGGTGAAGAAGACCGAGCCGATGACGATGCCGATCGGGCCGTAGATCTCCTCGCCCATCAGCAATTCCCGGATCATCCCCTGTCGGCCGAACAGATAGACCAGGGCGATGCCCGGCAACAGCGAGGGCACCAGGATCGGCATCACCGCGACCAGCCGGAAGAAACCCTTGAAGCGCATGCAACTCCGGTTCAGCGCATAGGCGAAGCCGAAGGCGAGACTGACGGTGATGACGGTGCTGATCAGCGAGATCAGCAGCGAGTTCTGGATCGAGCGGAACAGCGCCGGGGTCGAGAAATAGCTGACGAAGTTGTCGAGACCGCGCGACGCCACCGGGCGCAGCATGACCCGGCGGAAATCGTTCGAGGTGACTTGCGACCACTCGGTGCCGAGGTGGCGCTCCGAGCCGATCAGATAGGTGGCGCCCGCGGTGGTGCCGCGAATGCGGTACAGCACCGGGCTGCGGAAGGCGAAATCGGGGAAGAACAGGGTTGCGGGCAGGCGCCCGTCGGAGCTGGTGGTCAGTTTTTCGGGCGGCACCGCGCCCAGTTCCCGGTTCAGGGTCTCGGCGCTGACCGGCGGGGCGGTGAAGTTTCCGGCCTGGTCGCTGACCTGGAACTCGTAGGTGGCCAGATCGAAGCCGTAGGTGGTGAACGACTTCGACAGCATGACGTAGAGCGGCATCGCCAGCGCCACCACCAGGTAGACCATGATCGCCAGCATGTAGCCGCGCATGATGTAGTCGTCGCGGCCCAGCTTGGCGCGGAGTGGGCGGCCGGTGGGGGGCCTGACAGGGGCCGCGTCAGCCGTGACGCTCATGATTCCCCGACTGTCTGGGCGAATGCCATCAGCCGCGCCGCCGGCAGTTCGATCGTCATCGCGTCGCCCTCGGTCAGCGCCAGGTGGCGCGCCGCGTTGATCGAGAGGTCCGCCACCAGCTCGATGCCGCCCAACCGCGGGCCGCCAAGCCGGGTGCGCCAGAACGAGCCGAGGAATTCCATCTCGTCGACGATGACGTCGATCACGTTGCTGGCGCCGTTCTCATCCGAGGGGCCCTCGGGGCGGTAGCCGGCCCGGTGCGGGATCACGTCTTCGGGGCGGATCACCGCCACCACCTCGGCGCCCTCGGCGAAACCATGCGCCACGCTGTCCAGGGTCATGCCGCCGAAGCTCAGGCTGTCCGGCCCGGCGGCGCGGGCCTCGATCTTGTTGGTCTCGCCGATGAAGTCGGCCACGAACAGGGTTTTGGGTTCGCGGTAGATCTCGGTCGGCGTGCCGATCTGCTCGATCACCCCCTGGTTCATCACCACGATGCGGTCGGCCATCGACAGCGCCTCCTCCTGGTCGTGGGTGACCATCACCGTGGTGATGCCGAGCTTGCGCTGCAACTCCTTGACCTCGTGGCGCAGGTAGACCCGCACCTTGGCGTCCAGCGCCGACAGCGGCTCGTCCAGCAGCAACAGCCCCGGCGAGGTGGCGATGGCGCGCGCCAGCGCGATGCGCTGCTGCTCGCCGCCCGACAGTTGGGCGGGATATTTCTCGCTGTGAGCCGCGAGGCCGACCAGATCGAGCAATTCGGCGACCCGGGCCGCGATCTCCGTCTTCGAGCGCCCTGCGTTCTCCAGCCCGAAGGCGATGTTCTTCCTGATGGTCAGGTTCGGGAACAGCGCGTAGGACTGGAACACGATGCCGAAATCGCGCTGCGCCGGGGGCAGGGTCGAGATATCGCGCCCGCCTTGCTCGACGATGCCGGAGGTTTGCAGGTCGAGCCCGGCGATGGCGCGCAACAGCGTGGTCTTGCCGCAGCCCGAGGGGCCGAGGAAGCAGACGAACTCGCCGTCGAAAATCTCCAGCGAGATATCCTTCAGCGCCTGGAAATCGCCGAACGACTTCCACAGGTTGCTGATCCGCAGATAGATCGCCGGTGCGGCGGTCTCGGCGGTCTTGGTGGCCTCGGTCACGCTCATCGGGCGCCCCCCCCTTGCGACGCCGGCCGGGCGGCGAAGCTCTCGCGTCGCATGATCCCCGTCCCCGGGGGATTTTGCAGACGGGCGCCGCCAGCGGCGGCGCCCGGTTAGGTGGTCGGGTCAGTTCTTCGGGTCCGACTTCGAGTCGTAGCGCGACTGCCATTCGGTGAGAATGGCCTTGCGGTTGTTGGCCGCCCATTCGAAGTCGTTCTCGATCATCGCCTCGAGCAGCCCCTCCGGGAAGTGCTCGACCGGCTTGGCGACGCCCGGCATGGCGACGACCGCGTAGCCGGTGTTGTACATCTCGTTCGCGGTGCGGGTGATCGACCAGTCGACCAGCGTCTTCGCCGCTTCGAGATTGGCCGTGCCGGCGATGATGCCGGTGGCCTCCATGTCCCAGCCGACGCCTTCGGACGGCACGATGATCTCCAGCGGCGCGCCGGCCGCCTTCGACTTGGCGCCCCGGAAGGCGAACGAGATGCCGATCGGGATCTCCCCGGCGGCGGCCAGCTTGCAGGGCTTCGAGCCGGAATGGGTGTAGCGCGCGATGTTCTCGTGCAGCGCGTCCATGAAGGCCCAGCCGCCCTCCTCGCCGAACATCTGCAGCCAGCTCGACACATCGAGGAAACCGGTGCCCGACGAGTTCGGGTTCGGCATGATCAGATGGTTCTTGTAGACCGGATCGGTCAGATCCTTCCACGAGGTCGGCACCGGCAGGCCCAGCTTGCCGGCCTCGACGGTGTTGTAGCAGACCGCCGCGACCCAGGCGTCCATCCCGACCCAGGCCGGTGGGTTGCTGTTATCGACGAACTTCGGATCCAGCTTCTCGACGCCGGCCGGCGCATAGGCCTCCAGCATGCCCTCCGCTTTCATCAGCAACAGCGAGGTTGCGGCCAGGCCCCAGATCAAATCGGCCTGCGGATTGTTCCTCTCCGCCAGCAGTTTGGCGGTGATGATGCCGGTCGAGTCACGGACCCAGTTGATCTTGATGTCCGGGTGATCCTGGTTGAAGGTCTCGGCGTAGCGCTTGAGATCCTCGGCCTCGACGGCGGTGTAGACGGTGAGTTCCGTCTGTGCCATCGCGTTCGAGGCGACGAACAGACCGGCGGCGATCGCGCACCAGAAGTTTTTGTGTAAGCTCATGATTTTTGGACTCCCTGTCGTCAGGTTTATGTTCTTGTTGGTTCGCAGAGGCGGCTCCGGTTGACGGCCGGATCGGGACCGCGGCGCCAGAGAGCCTCGTCTGGGCGCAATTGTGCCCACGCCGGATCGATTGGCAATTCTTTTCTTTTCCTGCGGCGGGCCGGATGCGCCCGGGCGACCGGCAAAAACCGGGTAAAACCGGGTGCGCCGGAGCCGTCGCGCCGATCGGGCCGCGTGCGGTAACGCCGCGGCAATTCACCGCTTCGCGGGTTGACAACCTTGGGCCGCGCGCAGACGGTGACAATCCGGAACCGGGCGGTCCGCGGAGTCGCATGACAATGCTGTGAAAGGCCAGCGGCCACGGAGCCCAATCAATCCAATGAACCCACAGATAGGGGAGGTTTCCATGATATTCTTCCGTTCCATCGCCGGGGCCGCGGTCGTTGCCGTCGCCCTGGCCGGCGCCGGTCTTGCGAATGCCAAGACGCTGACGATGGCCTATGACGCCGATCCGGTCTCGCTGGACCCGCACGAGCAACTCTCCGGCGGCACCTTGCAGCTTTCGCACATGCTGTTCGATCCGCTGGTGCGCTGGACCAAGGCGCTGGGCTTCGAGGGCCGCATCGCCGAGAGCTGGGAGCGTCTCGACGCCACCACCGTGCGCTTCCACCTGCGCCAGGGGGTCAAGTTCCACTCCGGCAACACCCTGACCGCGGCCGATGTGCTGTGGACCTTCGAGCGGCTGCAAAGCTCGCCCGACTTCAAGGGTATCTTCGTGCCGTTCAAGGCGATGAACGTGATCGACGACCACACCATCGACATCGTCACCGACGGGCCGTTCCCGCTGGTGCTGCACAACGCCACCTACATCTTCACCATGGACAGCAAGTTCTACGAGGGCCGCTCCGAGATCGTCAAACATGGCGACAGCTTCGCTTCGCAGAACGCCTCCGGCACCGGGCCGTTCATCATCACCGACCGCGAGCAGGGCGTGCGGATCGAGTTCAAGCGCTTCGCCGACTACTGGGACACCGCCTCGCCCGGCAATGTCGACAAGATCGTGTTCACGCCGATCTCCGAGGCCCCGACCCGGGTGGCGGCGCTGCTGTCGGGCGATGTCGACTTCATCGCCCCGGTGCCGCCGAGCGACATGGCGCGCATCGACGCCGATCCGAATGTCGATCTGGTCACCATGACCGGCACCCGCATCATCACCTTGCAGATGAACCAGGACCGGGTCGAGGCCTTCAAGGACGTCCGGGTGCGCCAGGCGATCACCTATGCGATCAACAACCGGGGCATCGCCGAGAAGATCATGAAGGGTTTCGGCACCGCCGCGGCGCAGATGAGCCCCGAGGGCTATCTCGGCTACAACGAGGCGCTGACACCGCGCTTCGATCTGGCCAAGGCGCAGGCGCTGATGGAAGAGGCGGGCCATGGCGACGGCTTCACGATCTCGATGATGTGCCCGAACAACCGCTATGTGAACGACGCCAAGATCTGCGAGGCGGCCGCCAACATGCTGGCCAAGATCAAGATCACGGTCAATCTCAGCACCATGCCGAAGGCCCAGTACTGGCCCAAGTACGACGAGCGCGCGGCCGACATCATGATGATCGGCTGGCACTCCGACACCGAGGACTCGGCGAACTTCTACGAGTTCCTGGCGATGACCCCGAACGCCGACACCGGCCGGGGCCAGTACAACTCGGGCGCCTACTCGAACGCCGAGGTCGATAGCCTGACCGAGGCCAGCCTGCTGGAGACCGACGACGCCAAGCGGGCCGGGATGCTGCGCAAGATCGAGCAGATCCTGTTCGACGAGGCGGCCTACGTGCCGCTGCACTGGCAGGATCTCTCCTGGGCGGCGCGCAAGGGCGTGGGCATCGAGGCGGTGATCAACGTGCAGAACTTCCCCTATCTCGGGGATCTGGTCATCGAGTGACCAAGGGATCGCGGGGGCCGAGCGGCCCCGGTGCAGTGATCGCGGGCCGCCCGGAGACGGGCGGCCCGTTTTCCCGGAAACGCGCCGCCGGCAATCCTGAACGGGGGTCGGGCGGCGGTTATTATCAAAATTATTCGAATTAACAAACCTTGTTAATTTGAAAAATATACATAATATGTGTATCTATGGACCCACGGAAGAACCCCTACTCGCCAGGCGCCGGCCAAAATCCACCGGAGTTTGCTGGGCGCGAGCAAATTGTCGAGCAGGCCGATATCGCGTTTGACCGTATCGCCGCTGGCCGGTACGCGAAGGACTTCATGCTGCTTGGCCTGAGAGGTGTCGGCAAAACGGTTCTGCTCAACCATTTGCATCGGATGGCACAGGACAAGGCCTTCGAGACCATTCGATTCGAGGCTCCCGAGGGCGGGCTACTCGCCCGCAACATCGTTCCCGAATTGCGCGTCGTGCTGCGCCGTCTGAACTATCTGTCGGCTGCCGAGCATCGTCTCGAACGTGCCGCCACGGCACTCAGGAATTTCGCCTCGATCTTCAAGATTGGTTACGAAGGCTTCGAATTCGGGGCATCCGCCGAGCCGTTGGCCGATAGCGGCGACATGGAGCGTGATCTGCCCGAACTGCTGATTGCAGTTGCCGAGGCCGCGAGTGCGCGCGGCAGGTGCATTGGCATCTTCATCGACGAGGTGCAGTATCTGACCACCGAGGAGCTGTCGGCGCTGATCGTCGCCTGTCACGAAGCGTCGCAACGATCACTCCCGATCATCTTCGTCGGCGCGGGCCTGCCGCAGATCGCGGCGCTGGCCGGAAATGCAAAATCCTATGCGGAACGTCTGTTCGACTATCCCGAGGTCGGGCCTCTCGAGGATGCCGCGGCGCGCCGGGCATTGGCCGAACCCGCCCGTGCGGAGGGCGTCGCATTCGAGGGCGAGGCCCTCGACACGATCCTGTCCATCACCGAATGCTACCCTTATTACCTGCAGGTCTGGGGGAAATATGTTTGGGACAATGCGGCGCAAAGCCCAATCACCCGGAGCGATGTGGATCGGAGCAACGATGAAATCATCTACCATCTCGACACCAATTTCTTCCGCACCCGCTTCGACAGGTTGACGCCGCTGCAGCAGCAGTACCTGCGGGCGATGGCCGAACTTGGTCCCGGGCCGCACAAGACCGGAGACATCGCGGCAGCGCTGCAGTGCGAAAGCAGCCGTGTCGGAGCCGTGCGGGAGCGGCTCACCAGACTGGGCATGGTTTGGAGCCTGCGCCACGGCGAGACGGCGTTCACCGTTCCGCTTTTCGACGACTTCATGAAGCGGGCGATTCCGGTTCTCGAGCCCTATGTGCCAAGGCGGAGGCAAAAGTGACACCCTTGCCAACTCCGGCGAACACCTGCCATCCTGAGCCGAGGATTTGCCGTCCTGCCGGGCTCGCTGCGGTCAGGTTAACCAGAAAACGGTCCATGCGAGACGGCGGGCGGGATCGAAAGGGGGATCGATGCACATCCTCGCCTTCCTGATCCGGCGCCTGTTCCAGGCGGTGATCGTGATGCTGATCATCTCGATCATCGGGTTCTCGATCCAGGATCAGCTCGGCGACCCGCTGCGCGAGCTTGTCGGCCAGTCGGTCTCGGAGGCGGAGCGCGAGGCGCTGCGCGACCGGATGGGGCTGAACGACCCGTTCTGGACCCAGTATCTGCGCTTTCTCGGCAATGCGCTGGGGGGCGATCTGGGCACCTCGTATTTCTTCAAGAAACCGGCGCTCGAAGTGATCCTGGCCAAGTTCCCGGCCACCTTCGAGCTGGTGCTGGGCGCGACCTTCCTGTTCGTCTCGGCCTCGATCCCGGGGGGGATCTACTGCGCCATCCGGCCGCGCGCGTGGCTGGCGCGCTTCATCATGGCCGGCTCGATCATCGGCCTCTCGATCCCGATCTTCCTGACCGCGATCTTCCTGATCTGGATCTTCGCGGTCGAGTTGGGGGTGATGCCGTCGTTCGGGCGCGGCGAGACCGTGACCTTGCCCTGGGGCTGGCGGACCGGGTTCCTGACCCGCGACGGGCTGTTGCACCTGGTGCTGCCCTCGATCTCGCTGGCGGCGATCATGCTGCCCCTGTTCATCCGGCTGATTCGGGCCGAGATGATTGAGACGCTGAGCACCGAATACGTGCGCTTCGCCTGGGCCAAGGGGCTGGCGGCGCGCCGGGTCTGGTTCGTCCACGCTTTTCGCAACACGCTGTTGCCGGTGGTCACCGTGGGCGGGCTGCAGATCGGCACCCTGATCGCCTACACCATCCTGACCGAGACGGTGTTCCAGTGGCCGGGCATGGGGTTCATGTTCCTGGAGGCGGTGAAACGGGTCGATACGCCGCTGATCATCGCCTACATCATCGTCGTCGGGATGATCTTCGTCATCGTCAACACCATCGTCGATCTGGTCTACACCCTGATCAACCCGATGGTGAAGCTGCCGGGGGCGCAGGGATGAGGGCCGGGGCCGGACAGTGGATGAGTTATGCCGGCGAGCCCTCGACGCGGCTCGCGCCACGCGCGGCTCGCGCCGCGCGCCTCTCCCCCACCCCCTCTCCCAGAGGGAGAGGGGCGCGCGCAGCGGTTCCGCAAGCGCTTTCTCCGGGGTCATGCCCCAGCGCCGCCGTTTGCGCCTCCCACTCCCTCTGGGAGGGGGACCGAGGGGGAGGCGCGCCGCAGGCGCGTCCAGCGTCCGGCGTCCGTGCGCATCGGCCGGGACATTGCGGGACCCGATATTGTCGGGTGGGGCCATGCTGAGCGCCCGCGCCTTCAGCCGCCGTTTCCTCGGCGACCCGGTCGCGGTCGGCGCCTTCGTGATCGTCGTCGCGGTGGGGGCGATGGTGCTGTCGGCGCCCTGGCTGGCGCCGCAGAACCCCTACGATCCGCTGCAGATCGACCTGATGGACGCCGAGATGCCGCCGAGCTGGATGCCGGGAGGCGATCCGCGCTTCCTGCTCGGCACCGACGAGCAGGGGCGCGGTGTCATGTCGACGATCATGTACGGCACCGGGATATCGCTGCTGATCGGCTTTGGCGCGGTCGTCGTGCAGTCCTTCATCGGTATCTCGCTGGGGCTGATCGCGGGCTATCGGGGCGGCTGGATCGACGCCTTCCTGATGCGCCTCGCCGATATCCAGCTCTCGATCTCGACGCTGATGCTGGCGATCATCGCGATGGCGGTGTTCTCTGCCGCCTTCGGGCCGGAGACCTATCGCGATCTGGCGATCTTCATGCTGATCGTCGTCATCGGCATCGCCGAATGGCCGCGCTTTGCCCGCACCGTGCGGGCCTCGGTGCTGGCCGAGAAAAAAAAGGAATATGTCGATGCCGCAAGGGTGATCGGGCTCTCGCCCGGCACCATCATGCGCCGCCATATCCTGCCCAACACGATGACCCCGGTGCTGGTGATCTCGACCATCCAGGTCGCCGAGGCGATCGTCACCGAGGCGGCGCTGTCGTTCCTCGGGCTCGGCATGCCGGTGCAGCAGCCTTCGCTGGGGGCGCTGATCCGCTCGGGTTTCGAGGTCATCTTCTCGGGCTCGTGGTGGATCACGCTGTTCCCGGCGCTCATGCTGATGCTGCTGATCCTGTCGATCAACCTGCTCGGCGACTTCCTGCGCGACACCCTGAACCCGAAGCTGCGCCGGGGGGAAGACTGATGGCGCTGCTGGAGGTTCGCGGCCTCGAGGTGGCCTTCCCGCAGGGGCCGCGCGACGAGGCGCTGGCGCTGCGCGGGGTCGATCTCGACCTCGATCCCGGCGAGCGGCTCGGCGTGGTGGGCGAGTCCGGCGCCGGCAAGTCGATGCTGGCCTTCGCCATCCTCAACCTGATCTCCGAGCCCGGCCGCATCCGGGCCGGATCGATCCGCTTCGACGGGCGCAACCTGCTGACCCTGCCGCCGGCCGAGATCCGCAACATCCGGGGCAATCGCATCGCGATGATCTTCCAGGACCCGATGATGACCCTCAACCCGGTGCTGACCATCGGGCGCCAGATGGTCGAGACCCTCCAGGCGCATCGCCGGATCGGCTGGGCCGAGGCGCGCAAGCTGTCGATCGAGCGGCTGGGCCAGGTCGCGATCCCGACCCCGGAGAGCCGGTTCGACAGCTATCCGCACGAGCTCTCGGGCGGCCTGCGCCAGCGCGTGGTGATCGCCATCGCGCTGCTGACCGACCCGGAAATCATCATCGCCGACGAGCCGACCACGGCGCTCGATGTCACCATCCAGGCCGAGATCATGGCGCTGATCCTGCGGCTCTGCCGCGACCACCGGGTCGGGCTGATCCTGATCACCCACGATCTGGGCGTCGTCGCCGAGGTGACCGAGCGGCTGATGATCATGTATGCCGGCAAAGTGGTCGAGGAGGGCTCGACCCGGCAGCTCATCGAGCACCCCGGTCACCCCTACACGCGCGGGCTGCTGGCGGCGCTGCCCCAGCGGGTCGCGCGGGGCCAGACGCTGAACCAG
This sequence comes from Pseudomonadota bacterium, assembly GCA_022573605.1. Lineage (GTDB taxonomy): Bacteria > Pseudomonadota > Alphaproteobacteria > Rhodobacterales > Rhodobacteraceae > Thermohalobaculum. The sequence goes on from JACZTQ010000033.1 coordinate 11,329, forward strand.
ATCCCCGGCACCATGCCCGGCATCGCCGACCTGCCCGCGGGCTGCGCCTATCATCCGCGCTGCGAGCGGGCGATCGCCGGCTGCCACATCAACATCCCGGTGCTCGAGGCGCACGGCTCGCGCCGCATCTCCTGCTTCCGGCCGCTGCTCGCCGGCGCCGAGGCATGACCGGGCTGGCGGAAGAACGGGGGCTGGTCGAAGTCCGCGGGCTGGAGAAACGCTTCGCCATGCCGAGCCATTTCCTGTCGCGCGAGAAACCGGTGCTGCACGCGCTGAACGGCGTCGATGCGGTGATCCGCCGGGGCGAGGCGTTCTGCGTCGTCGGCGAGTCGGGCTGCGGCAAGACCACGCTGGGGCGCATCGTCATGGGGCTGACCGAGCCCTCGAACGGCGAGGTGCATTTCGACGGCAGCCGGATCGACGACCTCGGCGAGACCCGCCGCCGTCCGTTCCGGGCCCGGATGCAGATGGTGTTCCAGAACCCCTACGCCTCGCTGAACCCGCGCCGCAGCGTGTTCGACACCCTGGCCGAGCCGCTGCGTCACCTCCGCCCGCGGATGCGCCGCGCCGAGGTGCGCGAGGCGGTCGAGGCGGTGATGCTGGCGGTCGGCGCCGATCCGAAATGGGGGCGGCGCATGCCGCACGAGTTCTCCGGCGGCCAGCGCCAGCGCATCGCCATCGCCCGGGCGCTGGTCACCGACCCGGAATTCATCGTCGCCGACGAGCCGATCTCGGCCCTCGACGTGTCGATCCAGGCGCAGATCCTGAACCTGATGACCAAGGCCCGCGAGGAGCGCGGGCTGACCTACCTGTTCATCACCCACGACCTCAACGTGGTGCGGCATTTCGGCGACCGGGTGGCGGTGATGTATCTGGGCCGGATCGTCGAGCTGGCCGACGTGGTGGAGCTGTTCGACCGCCCGCGCCACCCCTATACCCGCCTGCTGCTCGAGGCGATCCCGAAGCTCGAGGGCGGCAGCTTCGAGCGCGAGCGCCAGCCCGGCGAATTGCCGAACCCGATCAAGCCGCCGCCGGGTTGCGCCTTCGCCCCGCGCTGCCCGCTGGCGGATGAGCGCTGCCGGGCCGAGCGCCCGGCGCTCAAGCCGGCCGGCCCGGCGCGGGTCGCCTGTTTCGCGGTCGAGGAGGGGCGCGATTGATCCCGGTCCGGGCGGCTGTTCCGGCGCCGCAAGCGCAGTGGCCGCCCCACGGAGTGAGGCGGCCACGCACGCTAATAATCGGAACTCATACGGAAGCACACACTCTGCCACCGCAACTCTAAGGGACAGGGCTGAGGCGGCACCCTGTAAATCGTCATTAAAATAAGGGGAAATAATGGCATATTAGGAGTAGATATTTCATTGAAACTAAAAACCCGATTACCACCGGGTTATGCACGATCTTCTCAACTAAAGCGGGAAAAGAAAATCTCCATATGAAACGAATTACATGAACCGGGGCGAATCGGCGCGGCGCCGGGAGCGCCCACGGCGCGCTTGCATCCGGCTCCTTCCGGAGGCAAACCGGTGTCGAGACCTGAGGAGGAAAGCCCCATGCCCACCCTTGGGCCCAGCCCTGGGCCAACCCCTGGCGAATTTCAGCCCCGCGACCGCGCCTGGCACCCTCCGGCGCTGACCCCCGCCTACAAGACCAGCATCACCCGTTCGCCGGCGCGCCCCCTGCTGTCGCTGGCGCAAAGCCCGAGCGAGATCACCGGCCCGGTCTTCGGGCCCGCCGATCTGGAGCCGCTGGACCACGACCTGATCCGGAACTATGCCATGAAATTCTCCGGCGGCGGCGAGCCGATCGGCGAGCGGATCATCGTCCATGGCCGGGTCTCCGACGGCAACGGCCGTCCGCTGGCGGGCGCCCTGATCGAGATCTGGCAGGCCAACGCGGGCGGGCGCTACCGCCACGTCAGCGACACCTACCGGGCCGCCATCGACCCGAATTTCGGCGGCTGCGGCCGGGCGCTGACCGATGCCGACGGCGGCTACATGTTTCACACCATCAAGCCCGGCGCCTACCCGTGGCCGAACTCCGACACCAGCTGGCGCCCGCCGCATATCCATTTCTCGCTGTTCGGCGCCGCCTTCTGCCAGCGGCTGGTCACCCAGATGTATTTCGAGGGCGACCCGCTGATCGCGCTCTGCCCGATCGTCAACGCCATCCCCGACCCGGAGGCGGTGGCGCGGCTGGTGGCGCCCCTCGACATGTCCGCCGCGATGCCCTTCGACAGCCTGGCCTACCGCTTCGACATCGTGCTGCGCGGGCGCCGCTCGACCCTGTTCGAGAACCGGCTGGAGGGGAACTGATGGTGCAAAACCAGACCTGCCGGAAGGAAACCCCGTCACAGACCGCCGGGCCTTATCTCCATATCGGGCTGGCGCCGGGGGCGGCGGGGTTCGAGATGTTCGCCCGCGAACTGGGCCGGGTGATCGCCGGACCCCGCTGCGAGGGCGAGCGCATCGGCGTCGAGGGCCGCGTGCTCGACGGCGCCGGCGCCCCGGTCACCGACGTGCTGATCGAGGTCTGGCAGGCCGATGCGCTGGGCCGCTACAACCGGCCGGAGGACGAGGGCGGGGCGCCGCTCGAGCCCGATTTCACCGGTTTTGGCCGGGTGGTGCCGGATTTCGCCACCGGGGTGTTCAGCTTCGAGACGGTCAAGCCGGGGCCGGTTGTGGGGCCGGGGGGGGAGAGCCAGGCGCCGCACCTGAATCTGTGGCTGGTGGCGCGGGGGATCAATCTGGGCTTGAACACGCGGATGTATTTCGCCGACGAAGCCGAGGCCAACGCCGCCGATCCGGTGCTCGGCCGGATCGAGAGCGCGGCCCGGCGCCGGACGCTGATCGCCGGGCGCGACAACACCGGCAGCCTGCCGGTCTACCGCTTCGACATCCACCTGCAAGGCGCGACCGAGACGGTTTTTCTGGACATCTGAGGGAGTCCCCCATGACCAATCCCTGCATCATCTGCGTCGCCATCACCGGCTCGGTGCCGCGCAAGGAACACAACCCGGCGGTGCCGATCACCATCGAGGAGCAGGTCGAGTCGACCCACGAGGCGTTCGAGGCCGGCGCCAGCATCGCCCACTGCCATGTGCGCCTGGAGGACGGCACGCCGACCTCGGACCCGGAGCGCTTCGCCCGATTGTGCGAGGGGCTCCGGCGGCACTGCCCGGGCATGATCGTCCAGCTCTCGACCGGCGGGCGCTCGGGCACCGGGCGCGAGCGCGGCGCCATGCTGGCGCTGCGGCCCGACATGGCCTCGCTCAGTGTCGGCTCGAACAACTTCCCGACCCGGGTCTACGAGAACAGCCCCGAACTGGTCGACTGGCTGGCCTCGGAGATGATCGCGCACGGGGTCAAGCCCGAGATCGAGGCCTTCGATCTCAGCCACATCTTCCAGGCCGTGAAGATGGCCGGCGACGGCCGCCTGAAGGGGCCCTTGCACATCCAGTTCGTGATGGGGGTCGAGAACGCCATGCCGGTCGACCGCGAGGTGTTCGATTTCTATCTGCGCACGGTGCGGCGGCTGGCTCCGGACGCGACCTGGTGCGGGGCCGGGATCGCCCGGAACCAGATCGTGCTCAACGAGTGGTCGATCGCCGCCGGCGGGCACACCCGCACCGGGCTGGAGGACAACATCCGGATCGACCGCGACACCCTGGCGCCGTCGAACGCGGCCCTGGTGAAGCGCGCTGTCGAGCTGTGCGAGAAATACCGGCGCCCGGTCGCCACCTGGCGGCAGGCGCGGGAGATCCTCGGGCTGCGGAATTCTTTGCCCTGACGGCGTCGAAAAGTCTTTGCCCGCGACAAAATCCGCTGGCGCGGATTTCCGGCTCCGCCCCCCACTCCACCTCCCCGCCCAACCACCGATCATGCCCCGGTACCATCGGTGGTTGGGCGGGGAGGTGGGGTGGGGGGCGGAGCGCGCCCAAAAGATGCGAAGCAGCTTTTGGAACAGGCGCAAAGACATCGGCCGGTAGGGCGGACATGGTTGTCCGCCCTGGTTGCGGCAACGGCGGACAACCATGTCCGCCCTACCTTTCCCTCAGCGCCGGGCCAGGACGTTGCTGTCGCGGGGCTGGTTGATCACCACTTCCCACCGGGTCTTGTCGTCGCCGCTCTGCATGGCGAGGAAGGTGTAGCCGGTCCGGTTCCACGGCCGGATGCGCCGGGTCAGGCTGTCGAGCACCAGGTCGCCCGAGCCGTGGCGCAGCACCAGAACGGCGTGATTGTCGCCCTGGCGGTCGAGCACCACCGCGATCGACAGATCGCGGCTGTCGACCCCGGCGTCGAGCAGGAGCTTGTATTTCTGCAGCACGAAATCCTCGCAGTCGCCGTTGCCGTTGGCCGGCAGGGTCCAGTAGTCGGCGACGCCGTAATTCTCCGGGTCGCTGAGCTGGGAGACCGCGCGGTTGACCCGGCGATTGATCCTGGCCGCCAGTTCGAGCAGGTCGGCCTGGCCGAGCGGCGCGGCGCCGGTGGTCCGGTTGGTGCAGAACCACGGGTAGCGCCGGCAGGAGTCAAGAAAGCCCGGCGGCGCCTCGACCAGCCTGCGCGCGGCCGGTTGCGCCGGCCCCATCGACTGGGCCGCGGCGGGTGCTGCAAGCGACCCGGCAAGAATCATGGTTGCAATCGAAAGACCGCACCGCAGCGCGTGCATGACCCCTCCGCTCCCGTTCCGGCCGAATCCGTCGGCGATTGCGCGAAGCCGTCAGAGGGACTGCTCCGGCGACGCCCGCCACCCGGATCCGGTACAAATCAAGTAGAAACCACCCATCGGCCCGCGTAGCAGGACACGGCCCAAAAAAACCGATACAAGACTTCTTTGAAGTCAAACCGGAATGTGGCTACGCAGATACCCCACGCGGGAATTATCGCTCAAGAAGGTCTTAATTCAAAACCGTTTATCTTAAAGATCGGTTAAAAACTCCTCGATTTCGCCATGGTTGCACGTTATAATTGAATATGGGATTGAGGGTATTCGGTGAAGTTGTGTATCATGGTGACTAAGATGGAAAAATTGGGCGTTAAACGGCCTCTCTGGTTGAAGGCGCGTAGCTCTGGGATTCTCCCACGCGGCGTATTTCAAGGGTATGGCGGCCTCAAGTTCGAGCGGCGTCTCAAGGTGATCCTGCTGTCGGGGACGATGGGCGTTCTGGGCTCATTGGCGGCATATGCCGGCTCCTCGGGCACTCCCGCCGGCACGGGCGCCGAAAAGACGGGGTCGGCCGGATCGGCTGCCGCCCAGACTGCCGAGGAATGTTTGCCGTGGGATATCGCATGCCTGCTGCGGCGGCCGGTCGGCACGGTCCCTGGCGGCCTCCCCGGGGCGGACGACCGGGGCCAGGACGGTGGCGATGACGACGGCGACGACGGCGACGACGGCGACGAATCCCCGGGCGACGACGGCGACGACGGCGACGACGGCGACGACGGCGACGACGGCGACGACGGCGACGACGGTGACGACGGCGACGACGGTGACGACGGTGACGACGGCGACGACGGTGACGACGGCGACGACGGCGACGACGGCGACGACGGCGACGACGGCGACGAAGACGAGGGTGACGAAGCCGAGGACGGCGACGACGGCGACGACGGCGACGACGGCGACGACGGCGACGACGGCGGCGACGGCGGGGTC
>JACZTQ010000310.1 GCA_022573605.1 Pseudomonadota bacterium
CCGTTCAAGGTCGCTTCCCGCGAGGTCGCGGAGGTGATACAGGTGCCGCTGCTAACGGTGATGGACGATGCGTCGCTGCGGCACGAGAGCCGGTTGGACAGCGACGGCAACATCCAGCGGCGCGTCGGTTTCGCCCATGGACCACACCTCGTGTATGGAGCCACCGCAACGATGTTGGAGCAACTACTCAGCCTGGTGCGGGAGGCCGTCGACCACGGCGGAGGCGGCATCGAGTGTGTTGTTGTGGCTGCCGCCGCGCATCACGTTAGGGGCGCCGAGGACCACGTGCTCGCCCGCCGCGCGGGCCGCCTCGGCGGTCTCCAGGGTCATCGGGAACTCGCAGGTGATGGCGCCGAGGGCGCGGAACTCGGCCCGCATCCGGGGGCTGGTCTCGTCGTGGCCGAGGAGGGTGACGCCGGCGGCGCGGGCCGACGCCGCCATCGCGGCGATGGCGCCGGGGACCTCGGCCCGGCGCGCCCAGCGCTCTTCGGCCAGCGCCCGGTAGGCGGCGCCGGAGATGCCGGCGCGGGCGGCCATCTTGTCGAGCTTGCGGGCCGCGTAGTCCGCCTCCACCATCGGCGTGGTGTGGTCGTTGAAGGCCAGGATCGGGGGCGGATCGGCGGTCAGCCAGCCGGTGATGTCGGCCATCGCCTCGAAGGCGAAGGTCTCCCAGCGCAGGTGCAGCCGGGTGTCGGCGGCCAGGTGCGGGCGCATGGTGTCGAGGGCGGCGACGAAGGCGCGGGCGTTGGCGAGGCAGCGCAGCCCCGGCTCCCACGACACGCTAAGGCCATGAAAAGCGGTGGTAATACCATTTGCAACAAGCTGGCGATCGACTGCGGCGAGCGCGATTTCGGGCGCGATCGGCACCCGCGGGCGCGGCATCAGCGCAACCTCGAAGGCGTCGCCGTGGATGTCGACGATGCCGGGCAGGACATGCAGCCCGCGCGCGTCGATGCGGGTGGCCTGCGCGGCGGGGCGGCCGGCAAACACGCCGCCGGTGATCGCCACCGGGGTGTCGGCGAAGCCCCCGCCCATGAGCGCGCTGCCGCCCTCGATCAGCCAGTCCATGACCCCTCCCGCGGGTGTTCGGTGCGGCGCCTAACCGAGACGGAGGACCGCCGCCTGTCAAGGGCTGCGTCGCGGGAGCGGCCGGAGATCGGCCCTCCCCATTTGTCCCGTCGCGGCGTAGAGTGGCGTTTTCCGGCCAGGGAGGATCGGCGATGATCTACCAGGTTCGCGCCCGGCTGCGGCCCGGCGCCGAAGCGGCGCTGCTGCAAAAGCTCACCGACGGCAGCGTCGCGGGCCAGCGCCCGGACGGGGCGGAGATCGTCGCCGCGATGGAGCGGGCGGTGCTGACCGGGGACGGGCAGGTCGAGTGGAGCGAAACCTGCTATTGCAGCCCGCCCCTGGCGCATGAGCGCGAAACCGTGCTCGACCACCATTTCGACGCCATCTCGACGCGGGAGATCGGGGCCCATGAGCGATATCACGGCACCCCGCTGATGGACCATCTGCGGCGTTTCCGGTCCGGCTGAGTCTTTGCCCGTGACAAAAGCCGCTATGCGGCTTTTCGGCTCCACCTGCCCGCCCCACCTCCCCACCCAACCACCGATCATGCCCCAAGGTAACATCGGTGGTTGGGTGGGGAGGTGGGGCGGGCAGGTGGAGCCGTCAGGGCAAAACAACGGCGGACAACGCCTGGCGGCTTTTGTCCGCGCTGCCGGGCTGGACCCGACTCGCAATTCGGTTCACACTTCCGGCCTTATCCGCGGCCAATCAGGATCGAAAGGGAGGTTTGCCATGCGCCTACCAGTTCTCGCCGCCGCCTTTACCGTCGCCTTCACCGTCGCCTTCGGGGGTGCCGCATCCGCCTTCGAGTGCCCGGCCCACTTCGCCGAGGCCCAGGCGATGATCGACAAGGTCACCGCCGACATGAAGGGGATGAGCGGGTCGATGCCGAAGGAGAAGATGGCCCTGGTGCACGCGCTGCTCGACGATGCGAAGATGAACCTCGGCAGCGGCATCCACAACCACGAGAAGCCGCAGGGCCTCTACGACCACGCCCGCGCCATCGCCAAGGCGGATGCAGCCCTGGGCCATGCCCGCGCGGCCGATCTTCTGCATTTCAAGTACATGCAGATGTAATGGGCCTGGCGCGGTACGGCTGGATCGCTTCGCTTGCAGCGCCGGCCATGCTGGCTCTGGCCGGGGCGTCCACCGCCCTCGCCGGCGCCGCCCCGCTTGCCGCGACTCCCGGCTATGCGCCCGAGGCGTTGCGCTTCGGGCGCGATCTCGACGGCGACGGCGACCCCGACGAGATTTTCATCGAGCTCGAGGTCATCGAGGTCGAACAGGAGATCTATCCCGGCGAGGTCATGACCTTCTGGGTCTTCGCTCCGGCGGGACAGGGCATGGCGTCCGTCGCCCGGGCGCCGAGCCCGACCATCCGGGTCGAGCAGGGCGACATCGTGCGGGTGACGCTGCGCAACACCCATTACTTCCCGCACACGATCCATTTCCACGGCACCATCCATCCCAACGCCATGGACGGCGTGCCCGATTTGACCCAGGCGCCGGTGGTGCCGGGCGACTCGTTCACCTATGAATTCGTCGCCATGAATCCGGGCACCTATTTCTACCACTGCCATGTGCAGCCGGATGTCCATATCGATATGGGACTGGTCGGCATGTTCGTGATCGAGCCGAACCGGCCCGACAACCACTTCGCCCACATCGTCCCCGGCGCCGGGCCGATGCCGGATCTCTCCCGTGCCGCGCAAGAGGCGGGCTATGACCGCGAATATTCGCTCGTCTACATGGATGCGGAGTCGCCGCTGCACCGCCTGGTGCAGGCGGTCCCCGACCCGCGCGAGCTGGAGTGGCGCATGCACCGCGACTATGACAGCTCGCAGGCCCGGGCCGACACCTTCATGCTGAACGGCCGGTCTTTCCCCTTCACGCTGCGCGACACGCCGATCCGGGTGGCGCCGGACCAGAAGGTGCGCCTGCGGGTGCTGAATTCCGGCGAGCGGACACTCAGCCTGCACACCCATGGCCATCATCCGATCGTCACCGCGCGCGACGGCGTCGATCTCGCCCCGGAGCAGCGCCTGAGCCGCGATGTCTTCACCATCGGTCCGGCGCAGCGCGTCGACCTCGAGCTGCGGACCACGGCGGACGACAGATACGCCTCCGGGCCGGGGGTCTGGGCGATGCACGACCATACCGAGCTTACGGTGACCAATCGCGGCCTCGGTCCGGGCGGCGATCTCACCGCGATCGTCTACGACGGCCACTGGGACGAGACCGCCGGGCTGCCGAGGGTCGCGGGCAGCCTCGAGCGCTATTTCGATCCGGCCTATTACCGGGGCGAGGTGCCGGTGTTCGGCCCCGGTATCTTCCACACCACCGCCGAGGACTACGGCTACGGCTGGGCCGAGGGAGCGGCGCCGGTCCCGGACTATCCGAAACGCTTGCCGCGCGTCGCCGCCCGGCGCCCCGAGAGCATCCTCGACAGCCACCGCACGATCGCCAAATCCTGCGCCAAGCCGCGGGGCAAGCGCCGTATCGTCATCGTCGGCGGGGTCGACCATGCCCGCGAAGGCGAGGTCTTCGGGTTCTCGCCCCGCGAGATCAGGGTCGGGCGCTGCGAGGAGATCGAACTGGTGTTCAAGAACGAGGACGATGTCCGCCACG
>JACZTQ010000311.1 GCA_022573605.1 Pseudomonadota bacterium
AGGACAAAGATGATCGGCATCAGGCTGGCGAAAGCGATCAGCCCGAAACCGTCGGTCATCGGGTTGCGCCCCTTGATCGCGCTGGCCAGCCCGACACCCAGCGCGGTGACCAGCGGCACGGTGATGGTCGAGGTCGTCACCCCGCCGCTGTCGAAGGCGATGCCGATGATCTCCGCCGGCGCGATCATGGTCAGGCCGACAACGACGACGTAGCCGGAGATGATCAGCCAGTGGATCGGCCAGCCTTTGAGGATGCGGAGCACGCCGATCACCAGGGCGAGGCCGACCGAGACCGCGACGGTGTAGCGCAGCGCCCGCGCATAGTCCGCCTCGCTGCCCGGCCCCGGATCGATCGCCCCGGCGGCGGCCATGACCGCGGCGGCCTCGCCGCTGACCGCGATCAGCGCCGGCTCGGCGACGGTGGTGCCGAAGCCGAGCGCGAAGGCGAACGCCAGCAGCCAGACCAGCGACCCCTTGCGCGCGAAGGCATGGGCCAGCGCCTCGCCGAGCGGGAACAGCGCCATCTCGAGGCCGCGGATGAAGATCGCCAGCCCGATCAGCACAAAGAGAAATCCGATGGCGATCCCGGCCAGGTCATCGACCGGCTGGCGCAGCACCGCGAGCTGGAAGAAGGCGACGATCAGGACGATCGGGGCAAGGTCGCGCAGCGTCCCCCCGAACAGGCCCAGCGCACCTTTGATCGCACCCATGACGTGCCCCGGAAACTTCCGGCCGGGAATTTGTCCGGCCCTCGCGGAGGCGAGTCTAGAAGAGTTCTCCACCAAATGGAATCGCCGTCCACCGGGTCATTGCCGGGCGCGACCCGGCAATCCAGTCCCACATCCGATATGCTAAGAACTGGATGCCCGGATCAAGTCCGGGCATGACGGCGGTGTCGCCGTAGGGTGGGTTCTCTGAACCCACCGTTTTTTGCCAACCGCATCAATGGTGGGTCGAAACGCCCCACCCTACCCCTCGATCTTCCTCGCCTCGTCGATCAGCATGATCGGGATGCCGGAGCGGATCGGGTAGGCCAGCATCGCCGTCTTCGAGATCAGCTCGGCCTTGGCAGCGTTGTACTCCAAGCGGCCGCCGGTGGCCGGGCAGACCAGCGCCTCGAGCAGTTTCGGGTCGGGTTTCTGAGCATCGGGTTGTGTTTCGCTCATCTCATTGCACCTTGTTGTCATCTTCGCCGCCCGAGGCGATGGCGAACCGCATCGGGCCCGTAGGGCGGGTCTTGACCCGCCATTCTCGACCGTCGCCCCCCAGCGTGACGGAACAAGTTCCGCCCTACGGACTCATCTCATTGCACCTTGTTGTCATCTTCGCCGCCCGAGGCGATGGCGAACCGCATCAGCGCCACCAGGGTCTCGACCCGGTCGGAGAGCCGCGGGGCCTCCAGCAGCGCCTGTTTCTCCTCGACCGAGAACGGGCACATCATCGCCAGCGAGTTGACCAGCAGTTCCGGCTCGGCATCACTCAGGCTGTCCCAGTCCGAAGCCAGCCGCACGATCTCGAAATAGCGCCGCAGCACGGCGAGGAAATCCTTGCGGCAGAACCCGGCCCCGCCCGAAGCCCCATCCTCCTCCGGGCCGAGGTCGGCGGCAAAATCGGGCCACTCGGCGCGGACCCGCCGGTAGGGGGTGAAACCGTCGATCTCGCCGCCGATGCGGAACCGCGACACCCCGGTCAGCGCGATCAGGTAGCGCCCGTCCTCGGTCTCGCTGAGGCTGGTGACCCGCCCGGCGCAGCCGATGGCATGCAGCTTGGGCTGCGGGGCCGGCCCCTCGTAGGGCTGGACCATGCCGATCAGCCGGTGGTCCGAGCGCAGCACGTCGTCCAGCATCGCCAGGTAGCGCGGCTCGAAGATGTTCAGCGGCAGCCGGGCGCGGGGCAGCAGCAACGCCCCCGGCAGCGGAAACACCGGGATGACTTCAGGCAGGTCCGCAAGGGCGAAACGCCGCGTCATCGGCCCTCCTCAGGCGAAGATCATCGACGACAGCCGCCGCCGCCCGCTCAGGGTCAGCGGGTCCTTGGGGCCGAAGCTGTCGAACAGCTTGAAAAGCTGCGCCTTGGCGGCGCCGTCGTTCCACTCGGCGTCACGGCGGAACAGCTCCAGCAGGGTCTCGACCGCCCCCTCCCGATCCTTGCCCGCCAGCAGCGCCAGCGCAAGGTCGTAGCGGGCCTGGTGGTCGTCCGGGTTGGCCTCCAGCCGGGCCTTGAGTTCGGCCTCCCCGCCGGCCTCCCGGGTCTGCTCGGCCAGATCGATGGCGGAGCGGGCGGCAGCGATGGCCGGGTCGTCGATGATCTCCGGCGGGGCCATCTCCAGGGTTTGGCGGGCCCGGGCGATGTCGCCGACGGCCAGCTCGGCCCGGGCCAGCCCGCCCAGCGCGCGGGGGTTGGCGGCGTCCTCGGCCAGCACCGCGGCGAAGACCTGGGCGGCGTCGGCGGCGGCGCCGCCCTCCAGCATCTCCTCGCCCCGGGTCAGCGCCTCGTCCAGCCCGTTGCCCTTGCCGCCGCCGCCGAGGGCGATCAACCGCTTGACGAAGGCCTTGATCTCGGATTGCTGCTGGGCGCCCATGAAGCCATCGACCGGCTGGCCGCCGGAGAAGCCGAACACCGCCGGGATCGACTGGACCCGGAGCTGGGCGGCGACCTGCGGGTTCCGGTCGATATCGACCTTGACCATCCGGACCGCGCCCTTGGCGGCCTTGACCTCCGCCTCCAGCACCGGGGTGAGTTGCTTGCAGGGGCCGCACCAGGGGGCCCAGAAATCGACGATCACCGGGGTCTCGCGCGAGGCCTCGATGACGTCGGCCGTGAAGCTGGCGTCGGTGGCGTCCTTCACCAGATCGTCCGCCGCCGGTTCGCCATTTGGCCCTGGGGCCGCGGGGGCACTGCCTAGCTCGATCATTTGCGCTCCTCGATGGTCCTGCGTTCACCACGCCACATAGGGTCCACATAGGGCCTCGGGCAAGGCGGGGCAATCATTGCGAGACATACCGGGCCGCATCATTGCCCGTGTTCACCGGCGCGAACCCGGCGCCAGGACTTGTGCGCCTGTTCCAAAATCTGCTGCGCATCTTTTGGGCGCGCTCCGCCAGCCCACCCCACCTCCCCGCCCAACCACCGATGTTACCTCGGTGGATGATCGGTGGTTGGGCGGGGAGGTGGGGTGGGCTGGCGGAGCCGGAAATCCGCAAAGCGGATTTCGTGCGGGCAAAAACCAGCGCGTGAGTCATCGAAGATGATCACCGCGCCGCCTGGCGGGCGCGTTCCTGCTCTTCCAGCCGGTCGAAATCGACCAGCACCGGCTGATGACCGGTCAGGGCCAGGAATTTCAGCAAGCCGTGCTTCGAGATCGTCGTCGTCGCCTCGTTGTGCAGGGGATGGAAATTCAGCGGCTCGCGCTCCAGCATCTGGGCGTCGAGCGCCACCCGCACGCGGCGCGCCGCACGGTCGTTGATCAGGCCGAACGGGGTGACCGCGCCGGGGCGCACGCCGAGGGTCTCCCACAACAGTTCCTCGCGGGCGAACGACAGGCCCTTGGCGCCGATTTCCCTTTCCAGGTCGCGGATCCGGATGCGCCGGTCCTCGAGGCAGGTGGCGAGCCAGATCGCCCCCTTCTTGTCCTTCATGAACATGTTCTTGACATGCCCGCCCGGCAGATCGCCGCGCAGCGCC
>JACZTQ010000034.1 GCA_022573605.1 Pseudomonadota bacterium
TCAACGGCCAGCATGGCGCCCTCCGACAACCCGCTCGATGCCGGCGAAGAAGGCCAGGCTGAGCAACAGGAGCACCAGCGCGATGGCGGCGGCCTCGTCGCTCTGGTAGCGGCCGCTGCGCTGGTAGAGCAGCCAGGGCAGGGTGCGGAAGGTGTCCGAGCCGAACAGCGCGATGACCCCCATGTCGCCCACCGACAAGGCCGCCGACAGCGCCGCGGCAAAGCCCAGCTCGCGCCGCGCCACCGGGAACTCGACCAGCCGCAGGCGGGCCAGCCCGGTGATGCCGAGGCTGGCGCAGAGCCGGTCGTGGCGGGCCCCGCTCTCGGCCAGCCGGCCTTGCAGCGCCCGGACCGCGAAGGGCAGCGACAACAGCACGTTGGCGGCGAGCACCAGCAGCGGGGCGAGGGCGAAGGCATCCGCCACGCCGCGCAGCGCCAGGAAGGCGCCGAGGCCGAAGACGATCGCCGGGACGGCGAGATAGATCGTCGAGGCCAGGTCGAGCAGCCCGGCCAGGGCCGGGCGCGGCCCCAGCCGCAACGGCAATACCAGGGTGCGGCGCGCCTCGCAGATCGCCCAGGCCAAACCGCAGGTGATCCCGGCCGAGGCGACGGCGATGACGATACTGGCCGCCAGGGCGGCGCGGAAGGCGGGATCGGCGGGCAGGCTTAAAAGCTCCACCCGGAGGCCCCCCGTGACGATGGCGGCGAGTGGGGCGGCGACAATGGCGACGGCGACCAGCGCAATCGCGCCGTCCGCCAGCCGCGCCCCGGGTTCGTCCCGGTCGGGCCGGATCCGGCCGCCCATCCCGGCCGCGCCGCGCCCGGTCGTCCATTCGGTGGGGAACCGCGCCAGCACCAGCAGCACCAACCCGCAGATGCCGAGTTGCAGCAGGCTGAGAGCGGCCGCCTTGGCGAGGTCGAAGTCGAGCCTTGCGGCCTCGTAAATCGCCACCTCCAGCGTGCTCGCCCTGGGCCCGCCGCCCAGCATCAGCACCAGAGCGAACGAGGTGAAGCAGAGCAGGAACACCAGCCCGCAGGCGCCCGGGGCGACCCGCCGGATCGCCGGCCATTCGACAAAGCGCCAGACCTCGCGCCCGCCCATGCCGAGTTGTGCGGCCAGCCGCCAGCGCCCGTCCGGGATACCGGCAAGGGCGGCGTGGAAGATCCGCGCCATCAGCGGCGCGTTGAAGAAGACATGGGCCAGCAAAATGCCGGGCAGGCCGTAGAGCGCCCCGCCCGGTCCCGGCAAGCCGAGAGCGTTGGCGGCATCGGCCACCCAGCCGGCCCGGCCCCAGACCGAGACGATGCCGATGGCGGCGACCGTGGTCGGCATCACCAACGCCAGCGAGGCCAGCAGATGCAGCGCCCGCGCGCCGCGCGGCCCGGTGCGCCGATGCACGGCCCGCGCCGCGGCGAGGCCGAGCAGGGCGGATAGCAGCATCGACAAGGCTGCCTGTTTCAGCGTGAACAGGGTCACGCCGCGCACATATGTGTCGCCAAGCAGAGCGGGCAGGTCGAGCCCGCCCGCCTCCGCGGCCACCGCCCAGATGGCGCCGCCCGCCAGACCCGCCGCCAGCATGGCGGCGGCCAGGCCCGGCACGAGCCGGGGCGCCAGCCGGGCGGCGTTCACTCGCCCATCACCGCCAGCCATTCTGCGATCCACGCCTTGCGGTTGGCATGCGCCTCGGCGGCCGAGAAGGCCAGCGTCCGCTCCGGCTTCACCAGATCGCCAAAGGCGTCGGGCAGCTCGGCGTCGGGGTTGACCGGGAACATCCAGTTGGTGGTCGGGATCGCCGACTGCGCCGCCTCGCCCAGCAGATAGGCGATGAAGCGCCGCGCCAGTTCCGGCTGATCGGAGGACGCGGTGACCGCCGCCAACTCCATTTGCAGGTAGTGACCCTCGGCGAAGGCCGCCGCCTTTATGAAGGTCTCGCCCTCGACCACCGCGTGATAGGCCGGCGAGGTGGTGTAGGACAGCACCATGTCGGCCTCGCCCTTGAGAAACAGCGAGTAGCTGTCCCACCAGCCCTTGGTCACGGTCAGGATCTTCGGCTTCAGCCGGCGCCAGACCTCCGGCGCCGCGTCGCCATAGACGGCCCGCACCCACATCAGCAGGCCCAGGCCGGGGGTCGCGGAACGCGGGTCCTGGATCACGATCTTCAGGTCGTCGGGCGCCGCCATCAGCTCCTCGAACGAGGCCGGCGGGGTGGCGATCCGGCGGCTGTCGTAGACGAAGGCGAAATGGCCCCAGTCGAACGGCGCGAACAGCGGGTCGTCCCAGGGAACCGGGGTCGCCAGCCCGCCCAGGGCCACGCCGTGCGGGGCGAACAGGCCGGAGGCGCGGGCCTCGCCGGCCAGGTTGATGTCGAGCCCGAGCAGGATGTCGGCCCTGGAGGAGGCGCCCTCCAGCCGGATGCGGTTGAAGGCGCCGATCGAGCTGTCGAGGCCGACGAATTGCAGGTCGCAGCCGCAGATCTCCTCGAAGCCCTTCTCGATCACCGGGCCGGGGCCCCATTCCGAGGCGAAGCTGTCATAGGTGTAGACGGTCAGCACCGGCGGACCGGCCAGCGCCGGGGCGCCGAGGCCAAGGGCCAGCGCCAGGGCTGGAAGCAGGGTTCGGATGTTCATTGCACGTCCCTCTATCTGGAACGGCGAAAGGTCTGGAGATCGAGGCCGGGGCGGGTTGCCCGGCCGGTTGCTCTTCCCTCCGCCAGTACTACCTGGGTCAGGTTCAACGGGTGCATCTCAGCCCATCAGGGGCGCCCCGAGAGAACAGAAGTGAGAATATTGACGGCGGCGCGGATTGCAAGCCCTTCCGCGCGTTGGTGGGGTGTCCGCCTGTCGGCGCCGGTGTGTGCGGGCGGCAGCGCCACAGCCCTCTCCCCTAACCCCTCTGGGAGAGGGGTTAGGGGAGAGGGCCTTGTCGCCGGCGGGCTTTGGCGGCGGGGGCGGGGCGAACCCACCCTGGATGTCCGGCGGTCCCGGTGGATGGGGTCAGGCCGGTGAACGCCGGGATCAGAAGATGACGACCTGCGCCAGCGCCATGCCGACAATGCCGGAGAACAACAGGATGTTGCCGGCGATGCCAAGCCAGCGCACTTGCAGATAGCTCCGCGCCAGGGTCGATGGGGCGCGATCGGGCAGCCGGCCGCCCTTGACGACATGAAGCTTTACCGCGTCGGCCTCGCGCCGGAGCCGGGTGGCCCGGATTGCCGCCACCGCCTGGCAGGCGCCCCAGGCCACGATGCAGCCAAGGCCGGCAAGCATCAGTAGCAATGCCAAGACCTCTTCGCGCATGCAGAATGCTCCCGCCGTCGCCCCTCTCGCCGGGGATTATACCCGAATCCGGCCCCGGAGTCTCACAATCGGCGCTAACCCCTTGTTAACCATGACTGGCGAGGCTGCGCAGGTCAGTTACGGAGGTCGTGATGCGGTGTTCGGGCCGGTTGGCCTGCGTGAGCGTTTTTCTGGTCGGATTGTCCCTTTCCGCCGCCGGTCCCGCTTGCGCCGGGGCCTGGACCCAGGCCAAGGGCGAAGGATTGGTGATCGTCACCACCGGCCGGCGCGTCGCGCCGGTCGGGGCGCTGACCGGCGGCCCGATTTCGCGCGACACCAACATCAGCCAGATCTATCTGGAATACGGCCTGTTCGACGGCCTGACCATCGGCGCCAAGTCCTATGTCGAACTTTCCACCATCGACCTGGAAGCCAGCTCCGCCGCGCTCGGCGGATTTGTCCGCAAGCGGGTCTGGCAGGACGGGCGGGGCGGCGTCGCCTCGGTGCAGTTGGGCTACGCCCACCCGATCGAATCGCTGCTCGGCGCGTCCTTCGCCATGGCCGAGCCGGGTGCCGTGCCCGAGGCACACCTCGCCGGGCTCTACGGGCGCGGCTGGGGGGGCGACTGGGGCACCGCCTTCCTCTCGACCGGCGCCGCCTATCACCTGCGCCGGGAACAGACCGCCGACGACCTGCGCTTCGAGTTCACCACCGGCTACGCCCCCTGGCGGCGCTTCATGGGAATACTCAGCTTCTACGGGCTGGCCCCGCTCGGCGCGGGCACCGACGCCTCGCTGAAGATCGCCCCCTCGATCGCCTTCACGATGTGGCCCTGGATCGGGCGCAACGACAAGAAACCGCGCGGCCCGGTCCGTCCGAGCACGATCCAGCTCGGGGTCAGCTACGACGTCCTGAACCGGAATGACGGGCTCGGCCTGTCGATCAGCATCTGGCGGCGGTTCTGAGGAAACCGGCCGGGCGGCGGACAAGCATGTCCGCCCTACCGCGCGTCAGCTCCCGGCCGCCCGCGGGGCGCGCAGGTAGACGCCGTTGATGCGCCACACCCCGTCGATCCGGCGCATATCGTAGACCGCCTCGAACAGCCGTCCGGCGCGGTCCTGGAACAGGACCAGTTGGATTCGACCGGTCGCGGTCTCGATCAGGCCCAGCATCTCGTGGAAGGCCGGGCGCCAGATCACCGGATAGCCGGTCTCGACGACGCGGCCAAAGACCTCCGGCGTGCCGAATTTCGACTGGATCATCGGCGAGGCATGAGCGAAGGCCGCCGTCAGGTCATTGGCCTGCAAGGCGTCGAGCTGCGCGACGATCACCGCCTGGATCGAGTCGGCGGGCTCGTCGGCCCGCGCCGGCCCCTCCCGCGCAAGAAACGCGGCGGCGAGCAAGGCGAGGGCGAGGCCGATGAACCGGTGCATCACTTCCTCCCGATCCGTGGGTCCCCGATCCGTGGGTATCGAGGTGGCGCGCTCGGTGCCCGGGTCAAGCCCGCCTCATGCCAATCGACAACTCATACCACCGGGTCTTTGAAGGGACTCGCCGCCTTTCCCGCGCCTGAGCGGATGACGCCAGGCCGGTGCGGCCGGCGCCGGTCCGAACCCCCGCCGTGCGTGGCCGGGACAGGGCTCCAGCCGGCGCTGCGCCACCGCCATCGACCGGTGCGCACAGTGCGCAGGAGGCTAACCCATTTATAACATGGGATTATCGGAAATAAGTGATGTTCGGTGGGTGGGCAAAGCCGGGCCGTGAAGGCTGGCGGGCGCCGCCGGTGACTCGCGGCCCGTTACCGCCCTCTCCCCCGACCCCTTCTCCGGGGCATGACAAGGCCGCATCCGCGGCCACGGTCCCCTGCGAAGCCCACGGGGAGAGGGGGGCGCAAACTTCGCTCTCCGGCTTTGGATCGGCCGCGCAGCACCCGGTGGCGGCGTTGCAGCCTCCCCCCCGTCCCCCCTCCCAAAGGGAGTGGGGGGCGAAATCCGGGGGGCGGCGCGTCTGGCCCCGATCGTCGCGCAACCGGCCGTGGACCGGAAGGGCCGGGTCGGACACGCGCCGGTATCGGTTGCGCGAAGCGGGACGCAATCCAGCTCTCGCCGCGAAGCGACCCGGTCCAGCCGCCGCCCGCGCGCAGCGCGCGGCGGCGCAAGGGGCTGGGGGTGGGGCCTGCCCGCGACTCCCGAGGGGTGGGCGCGCCGGCGCACGGCACGAGGGGCGCAAACAAAGCGGCGCATCCCGTGCGGCGTGCCCGCCAGCGCGCAACTTGTCGCGCCGCCGCCCGCTCCAACCGCTCCGGCACGGCGCATCGAGATGCGCCCTGCATGAAGCGCATCGAGAGGCGCCCCTGGATATTTTCTTTGCTCTTTTATCCGGTCAGGATCGGGGACACGGGCGGGTGGCCGGGTTCAGGTCAGTGGGCACCGGTATTACATGTGATCGCGGGCCACCTCGAACGACCAGGTCTTGCGGAACAGCTCCACCTCGCCCTCGCGCGCCGTCAGTTCGGCCTCGACGCGGTAGCTCTCGGCCGCACAGGTGAAGCGGATCTCGGCGCGGGTCGCGGCGTGCCAGCCGCCCCGCTTGCGCTCGGCGGTGAAGACCAGATGGCCGGTGGCGCCCTCGGGGTCGGCCGGGTCGATCTCCCAGACCTCGTCGCGGGTCTCGCGGCTCGCCATGAAGTGGACCGGGTTCTCGCTCCAGCCCCCATCCTCGGACAGCACATAGCGCACCCGCCCGCTCTGCAGATCGTGCTCCACATGGCGGCGGCGGTGGCCTTGCGTCTGAACCGGGCATGGCGCCAAAGGCTCGGGATCGGCGGGCAGCGGCGGCGGCGCCTCCGGGGCATCGCCGAGCAGCGGCAGGATCAGTTCCGCCCCGGCCCCGAGACGAATCGTCGCCGTCACCGCGCGCGGGCCGGGCAGCACCAGCGGCCAGTATGCCGTGGAGAGCGCCAGGCGCAGCCGGTGGCCGGGCGCGAGCCGGTAGCCGGTCTCGTCCAGCGCCAGGGTGACGTGGTAAAAATCGCCGGGCGCCACCGCCTCGGGCGCCGCGTTGCCGCCCCGGTGGCAGAGGTTCAGCACCCCGCGCGCGATCAGGTTGGCGGCGCCGTCCGGATGCAGGTCCACCAGCCGGGCGATCAGGTTGCCCTGGGGCTGGTCGAGGGCGACGTCGAGACGCAGCACCGGCCGGCCGAGGATGTCGAGAGGCTGGTCCAGGGGCGCGCCTTGCCAGCAGACCGACATCGCATCGTCGCCATTCTGGTCGCCGGGCAGGCCGGCGTCGGGCGCCAGGGTGAAGTATTCGCCCGCAGCGGTGCCGCAATGCTGCGGAGAGGCGATCGCGCGGTCGCCGGGCGCCGCGCCGCCCAGCCGCCCGTCGGCGCCGAGCGTCAGGCGGCTCTCGCCGACCGCCCCCGAGGGCCAGGTCTCCAGCCCGACCCAGCGCCCCGGCTCGTCGGCGCGCCAGCCGCCGGGGCGCGGGGCCGCCGACATATAGGCGCGGTAGGCCGGCCAGTCCTCGACCCCGGTGGGCTCGTCCATCAGCCAGCGCCGCCACCAGGCGATCGCCATGCTCACGAAGTCGGCCCGCGGGCGGGGCCAGGCGAAGTGCGGGTATTTGTGCACCCAGGGCCCGGTCATCGCCTTGACCAGCGCGGTGCTGTTGGCCGCAATCGTGGCCGGCGCGTTGCGGTAGCCGTCGGCCCAGCCGCCGATGACGAAGATGGGCACCTCGATCGCCGCCCAGTCCTCGCAGATCGAGCCGTGGCGCCAGTAGGCGTCGCGGCGCTGGTGTTTCAGCCAGACCTCCAGCAGCAACGGCTCGCCCTCCAGCCGTTCCAGCCAGACCTCGCGCCAACTGTTGCCCAGCACCTCCGGGTCGGGCGGGCGCGAGGCGTAGCTCAGCATGGTCCCGGCCCAGGAGACATTGGCCGAGAGCTGGCAGCCGCCCTTGTAGTGGATGTCGTCGTTGTAGCGGTCGGCGCTGGTGCAGAGCGCGATCACCGCCTTCAGCGCCGGCGGCCGCAGCGCCGCGACCTGAAGTGCGTTGAAGCCGCCCCACGAGATGCCCATCATGCCGACGGCGCCGTTCGACCACGCTTGCGCCGCGATCCAGCCGATCACCTCGCAGGCGTCCGCCAACTCGCGCCGCGAATACTCGTCGTCGAACAGCCCGTCCGAATCGCCGTGGCCCCGGCTGTCGACCCGGACCCCGGCGATGCCGGCCTCGGCGAAGGCCGGATAGGTGCTGTCGTCGCGCCGGCTGGTGCCGTCGCGGCGGCGGTAGGGCAGGAACTCCAGCACCGCCGGGAACGGCCCCCGCCCTTCAGGCATCCATACCCTCGCGGCCAGCCGGGTGCCGTCGGCCAGCGTGATCCAGACCGTTTCCTCGACCGTGAACCCCATGGCGCATTCCCTCCCGCCGACTCGCGGATTATGATCGGAGGCGACAATGCCTGACAGGGGACGCCCATGTCGACCGGGATCAGCGACGCGGAAGTCTTGGAGTTCATCGCCAGGACAGAGAGCTTTTATCCGCCCGATGCGACCGATTTCACCATCGCCGAGCAGCGCCGGGTCTATGACGAGATGTGCGCCGCCTTCCGCCAGCCGCGCCCCGCCGGGGTGGCGGTGACCGACGCGACCATCGACGGCCCCGGCGGCCCGGTCCCGCGGCGCCGCTATGTCCCGCCGAACCCCGGCCCGGTAACCGTGGTCTATTTCCACGGCGGCGGTTTCATTGTCGGTGGGCTGGAGAGCCACGACGATGTCTGCGCCGAAATCGCCGCGGCAACCGGCTGCCCGGTGATCTCGGTCGATTACCGGCTGTGCCCGGAGCAGATCCACCCGGCGGCCTATGACGACAGCCTCGCGGCGGCACGGGCGGCCCTGGCCGAGGGGCCGGTGATTCTCGCCGGCGACAGCGCCGGCGGGAACCTGGCCGCGGCACTTGCCCAGACCTTGAGAGGCGCGGCGATCAAGGGCCAGGTGCTGATCTATCCCGGCCTCGGCGGCGACATGCTCGGCCTGCTTTCCTATACGGAATGCGCCGACGCTCCGATGCTGCCGACCCGCGACATCCGCTACTACCGGACGGTCCGCGCCGGTGGGCCGGTGCCGGAGGACGACCCGACCTTCTTCCCGCTCGCGGCGGCCGATCTCGGCGGCCTCGCCCGTTGTTTCATCTCCGCCGCCGGGGTCGATCCGCTGCGCGACGACGGGGTGGAATACCTCCGCCGGCTGATCGGCGCCGGGGTGACGGCCTACTGCGTGGTCGAGCCCCAATTGCCGCACGGACACCTGCGGGCCCGCACCATGTCGCACCGGGCGCGCGCGGCGTTCGGCCGCATCCTCGAGGCGATCCGGGAATTCGCCGCTTGAGGGTGTCGCGCCAGCTTCCCTCTCCGATGACCCCTGCCGTCCGCCGCACCCGGCGGCACCGCCGCAGCCTCCCCCCGACCCCCCTCCTAAGAGGAGTGGGGAGGCGCTGCCACCGCCGCTGTTCCCAAAGGGAGAGGCAAGCACCGCCCCCGCCGCTGGCGCCCCCCACTCCCTCTGGGAGGGGGGTTGGGGGGGAGGCTTGCGACATCGCCAGTGGGCGCGGCGCCGGCGCCTGCAACCAACCCCTCAACGCTCGGTGAACTTGAACTCGATGCGCCGGTTGCGGGCCAGCGCCTCCGGCGTGTCGCCGTCGTCGATCGGCTGGAACTCGCCGAAGCCGGTGGCGGCGAGCCGGTGGGGCAGCACGTTTTCGCGCTCGACCAGATAGGTCACCACCGACAGCGCCCGGCCCTGCGAAAGTTCCCAGTTGTCGCGGTAGCGCCCGCCCCCGCCGACCGGGATCTTGTCGGTATGGCCGTCGATGCGCACGATCCATTTGAGATCGTCCGGTATCTCGCCCTCGATCTCGCGCAGCACCGCGCCCAGCTTGGCCAGCTCCGCCCGCCCCGCCGGGCCAAGATTGGCCGAGCCCGGCGCGAACAGCACCTCGGACTGGAACACGAAGCGGTCGCCGACGCGCTGGATGTCCTGGCGCCCGCCCAGCACCTGTTCCATCTTCTCGAAAAAGACCGAGCGGAACCGGGCCAGTTGCCCCACCTTCCGCGCCAGGGCCCGGTTCAGCCGCTCGCCCAGCTTGGCAATCTGGATCTCGCTCTCCGCATCGCGGGCCTCGGAGTCGTCGAGCAGCGCGGCCAAGCCGCCGAGTTGTTCGCTCAACTCCCGGGTCTGGGCGCTGAGCAGGGCCACGCGCCGCTGCTCCTCCAGGGTCTGGGCCCGGACCTCGGCCAACTGGCTCTCGGCCAGCCGGCGCAAGGCCGCCTCGCGGTCGATCGCCGCGCCGCCGTCGCTCAACCGGCCCTCCAGCGCCTGCCTCGCCACCTCGGCGGCGGCCAGCAGGGTCAGGGTGTCCTCGGCCTCCTTGCGGGCGCCCTCCAGCGCCAGCGTCATGGCGTCAAGCTCGGTCCCGCTGTCCTCCAGCCTGCGCTTCAGCACCGCCGCCGCGGCGGCATCCAGCAGCCTGGCCTCCTCTTCCACGGTCAGATTCGCCTCCAGATCGGCGAGCCGGTTGCGAAGCGTCTCGGCGGCGGTCGCCTCCAGGAGGCGCGCCTCCTCCTCGGCGGTCAGCCGGATTTCCAGTTCCGCCAACCGCTCCAGGGCCACGGCGCGGAGCGCCTCGACCTCCTTGCGCCGGTCCTCCAGGCTGAGGTTTTCGGTGCCCAGCGCGGCGGTCTGCGCCTCCAGCGCGGCCTTGACGGCGGCCAGCGCGTCCTTGTCGGCCTCGAGCCGGACGATCAGGGCCAACGCGGCCGTGCGCTCGGCGTCGAGTTGCGCCAGTTCGCGCTCGCGCGCGCCGAGCAGGCTGTCGCGCTCGGCCTGGTCGGCCCGGAGCGCATTGCGCTCGGCTTCGAGCTCGGCGATCAGGGCCAGCGCCTCGCTGCGCCGGGCCGCCAGTGCGGCCAGTTCCCGCTCGCGGCCGCTCAGCGTAACCTCGCGCCCGACCGCCGCCGCCCGGAGCTGCTCGATCAGCGCCAGCGCGCCGGCCCGCTCGGCCGAGATCGTGGCCAACTCCGCCTCGCGCCCCTCGTCCCTGGCCTCGAGCCCGGCGATCAGCGCCGCCATCGCCTCGCGCCGGGCGGCGGCGAGGCGCGCGGTCTCGACCGCGGCATCCATCTCGCTCCGGGTGCTGGCCAGCGCCGCCGCCAGCAACTCGCGCTCCGACATGCTCTCCGCCAGCGAGGAATCCAGCACCACCGCCCGCGCCACGGCGGTATCGCGCGACCGCACCAGCGCCGCCATCGCCGCGTTCAGCCGGTCGGTCTCGGAGCTCTGGCTGGCGAGGTTCGATTGCAGCACGCCAACCTCGCCCTCCAGCGCCGTCGAGCGGTCCCGCTCCAGCGACAGCACATTGGCCAGCCCGGAAAGCTGCCGGGTCAGGTCGTCCAGCTCCTTGGACTGGCCGGAGATCTTCTGGCTCATGGTGAACTGAATGATCATGAAGATCGACATCACGAACATCAGGATCAGCAACAGCGCCGTCATGGCATCGACGAAGCCGGGCCAGATCATCGAATCCATCCGGCCTCCGGAACGGCGGATGAGGGCCATTACTTGGTTCCCGGCGGGCGGGTGCGGACGTCGATCAGGTTGATCAGCGCCCGAATCTCGGCCCTGAGCGCGGCCGTCGACTCGCGCCGGCCGGTGGTCAGATCATGGGCGATCTCGCGCAACTGCATGTCGACATTCTGCAAATGCGCCTGCATCTCGGCCTCGCCGCCACGGCCCTTGCCGCCGCCCTTGCCGCCCCGCTCCAACGCATTTGCCAACGCCTGCTGGCCGGAGGCGGTGGCCTCGTTGGTGGCTTCGATCCGTTTCAGCACCGTCAGCGTGGCGTGGTCGCGGCCCGACTGCATCTCGCGCGCCGCGCGCATCTCGTTCACCAACAGGGTGACCTGCCCGCGTTCCTTTTCGATCTGGGACGCCATCTCGGCGACCGCGTCGGCGGCGCTGCCGAGCCGGTTTTCGGCGTCGATGCGCGCCTCCTCCGCCTTCTTGGCGAAGCTGGTGGTGGTCTCCAGCCCCTCGTCGATCCGCTCCAGCAGCGCCATCAGCCCGCCTTCCGGCCCCTCGCCCTCGGAAATCAGCCCGAGCCGGGTGAACGAGGCCAGCCAGTCCTCCAGCTCGCGGTAGAACCGGTTCTGGCCGTGCCCGGCGAACAACTCCAGCAGCCCGACCACCAGCGAGCCGGCCAGGCCCAGCAGCGAGGAGGCAAACGCGGTGCCCATGCCGCCCAACTGGTTCTCGAGCCCGGACATCAGCCGCGCGAACACATCGACGGCCGAGGTCTGCCCCTCCTGCGGCGCCAGCGAGCGGATCGTGTCGATCACCGCCGGCACCGTGATCGACAGGCCCCAGAAGGTTCCCAGCAGGCCGAGGAAGATCAGCAGGCTGGTGATGTAGCGGGTGATGTCGCGCATCTCGTCGAGCCGGTCGGCGATGCTGTCGAGGATCGAGCGCGTGCTCGAGGTCGCCATGCGCTGCTGCACCCGGCCCTCGCGCATCATCGGCGCCATCGCCGCCAGCAGGCGCGGCGGCGTGACGAACTCGTGCCCCTTGTGGCCGGCTTGCAGGTTCTTCAGCCAGTTGGTGGCGAGGAAGACCTGGGCCAATTGCCAGAAGGTGGCAAACACGCCGAACAGGAAAACCCCGACGATGACGCCGTTCAGGTAGACATTGGCGTAGAACACCGACTCGATCTGCCGGCCCAGAAAGGTTCCGCCGAGCGCGACCAGGGTCAGCACGATCAGCATGAAGAGTATTTGCCGGGTCGGCTGCGAGAATTCGACCTGGTAGCCGTCCTTCGTGGTCATGAGCCTGCCTCGTAAAGTGTTTTGCCCCAAGATTACGCAGATTTGCTGCTTTTACCAGCCGCAACTACCACATTTTGTGGCCGAGAGTGGAGAAATCCGGGAAAATCAGCACCGCCGCCCGCGTCGATCTGGCCCTAACGTGCCGCGATCAATGGGGCTAGACTCCGGATCGCGAGGCGGCGAGACCGGATCGGCCCGGCACTGGCGCCGGTAAACATGGCATTGCTTGCAAGACGGAGGATCGTCGCATGCTGATCGGCTGCCCCAGGGAGATCAAGAACCAGGAATACCGCGCCGGCATCACCCCCGCCGCCGCCCGCGAGGCGATCGCCCACGGCCACCGGGTGCTGATCGAGGCGGGCGCCGGCATCGGCGCCGGGTTCGGGGACGCCGATTATGTCGCCGCCGGGGCCGAACTGACCGATGGCCCGGAGCGGATCTTCGCCGAGGCCGAACTGGTGGTGAAGGTCAAGGAGCCGCAGCCGGGCGAGCGGGCGCAACTCGGCGCGGGCCAGGTGCTGTTCACCTATCTCCACCTCGCCCCCGACCCCGGCCAGACCCGTGACCTGCTGGCCTCCGGCGTCACCGCGATCGCCTACGAGACCGTCACCGACGGCCGCGGCGGCCTGCCCCTGCTGGCGCCGATGTCCGAGGTCGCCGGCCGGCTGGCGCCGCAGGTCGGCGCCTGGGCGCTGCAAAAGGCCAATGGCGGGCGCGGCGTGCTGATGGGCGGGGTGCCCGGCGTCGGCCCGGCGGATGTGGTGGTGATCGGCGGCGGCGTGGTCGGCACCTATGCCGCAAGGGTGGCGGCCGGGATGGGGGCGAATGTCACCGTGCTCGACCTCTCGCTCGACCGGATGCGCTATCTCGACGACGCCTTCCACGGGCTGTTCACCACCCGCTACGCCTCGCGGGCGGCGACCGAGGAACTGGTAAGCCAGGCCGACCTGGTCGTCGGCGCGGTGCTGATCCCGGGCGCGGCGGCGCCGAAACTGGTGTCCAGGCAACAGCTTGGGGGCATGAAGCCGGGCGCGGTGCTGGTCGATGTGGCGATCGATCAGGGCGGCTGCTTCGAGACCTCGCATGCCACCACCCATGACGACCCGATCTACCTGGTCGATGGCATCGTGCACTACTGCGTCGCCAACATGCCGGGGGCGGTGGCGCGCTCGTCGACCATCGCGCTCGGCAACGCCACCCTGCCGTTCCTGCTGGCGCTGGCCGACAAGGGCTGGCGCGAGGCCTGCCGCGACGATCCGCACCTGCTGGCGGGGCTCAACACCCATGCCGGGAAACTGACGAATTTCCCTGTCGGGCAAGCACTTACCATGGACGTGCTGTCGCCGAAACTGGCGCTGAAATTGTGAGGAGACCCCGCGATGCGCAAGGCCGAACCGATCGTCCATATCGACAACGACCAGGTCCGGGTGACCGAGTGGCGCTTCGCCCCGGGCGCCGCCACCGGCTGGCATCGCCACGCGTATGACTATGTCATCACCCCGGTGATCGGCGGGAATGTCGAGATCGTGCACGGCGACGGCTCGCGCACGCCGTTCGCGATGGAACCGGGAAAATCCTATTTCCGCCAGGCCGGCGTCGAGCACGACGTGGTCAACGGCGCCGGCGGGGAGCTGCGTTTCGTCGAGGTGGAGTTGAAGAGCCGGCCGGGATAAGGCCTTGCGATCAATCCTTTAGCAGCTTTCAGAAACTCTCGTAGATCTCGCCGTTGGCGGCGATCAGGTCGCCGCTCTCGAGCACGTCGCCGCCGCTCAGCGAGCCGTAGAGCGCCCCCGCCTCGCGCAGGATGCAAACCCCGGCGGCGATGTCCCAGGCCTTGAGGCCGCGCTCCCAGAAGCCGTCGTAGCGCCCGGCGGCGACATAGGCGAGATCCAGCGCGGCGGCGCCGAAGCGCCGCACCCCGGCGCAGCGCGGCAGCAGTTTTGCCATGTCTCCCAGCGCGTTAGGCAGATCCTCGCTGTCGCCCCAGGGAACCCCGGTGGCGAAGATCATCCCCGCCATATCGCGCCGCCCGGAGACCCGGATACGGCGGTCGTTGAGCCAGGCGCCCTGGCCCTTCTCGGCCACGAAGATCTCGTCCTTGATCGGATCGAGGATCACCCCGGCGACGATCTCGCCCTTGTGCTCGAGCCCGATCGAGACGCACCAGTGCGGCAGGCCGTGGAGAAAATTCGTAGTCCCATCAAGGGGATCGACGATCCAGCGCCGGGTCGGGTCCTTGCCCTCGACGGGCTCGCTCTCCTCGCCGAGCCAGCCGTAATTGGGCCGCGCCGCCATCAGCTCGTCGCGGATCACCTGCTCGGCCTTGCGGTCGGCGGCGGTGACGAAATCGCCCGGGCCCTTGAGGCTGACCTGCAAATTCTCCACCTCGCCGAAATCGCGGACCAGCTTGCGGCCGGCTTTTCGGGCGGCTTTTATCATGATGTTGAGGTTGGGGGAGGGGGCGACCACTATATCTAGGCCCGCTCGACGTATTCGGCGGTCTCGGTCGAGACCACGATGGCCTGGTCCTGGCCGACGAAGGGCGGCACCATCACCTTGACGCCGTTGTCGAGCAGCGCGGGCTTGAACGAATTGGCCGCGGTCTGGCCCCGCACCACCGGCTCGGTCTCGACGACGGTGCAGGTGACACGGTCCGGCAGGGTCATGGAGAGCGCTTCGTCCTCGTAGTATTCGATGGTCACTGTCATGCCGTCTTGCAGGAACGGTCGGCGATCGCCAAGCATATCGGCGGGGAGTTCGATCTGCTCAAAGGTCTCGCTGTCCATGAACACCAGCATGCCGTCGTTCTCGTAGAGGAACTGCTGGTGCTTTTGTTCGAGGCGGACGCGCTCGACCCTGTCGGCGGAGCGGAAACGCTCGTTCAACTTCGAGCCGGTGCGCAGGTTCTTGAGCTCGACCTGGGCGAAGGCGCCGCCCTTGCCGGGCTTGACGTGGTTGATCTTGACCGCGACCCAGAGCCCGTCATTGTGCTCGATGATGTTGCCGGGGCGGATTTCGTTGCCGTTGATCTTGGCCATTTGGGCACCTGAATGGGTCGGGTTGGGCGCTCTATAGCCGGGGCGGGACGGAGTGGCAAGGGAGGCCCGCCTTGGGCCTGATTTGGGCCTGATTTGGGCCTGATTTGGGCCCGACATGGGCGGGCTTTGGGCCCGACATGGGCGGGCCAATTGTGGCGGGGGATTGGGGTGCGATTGGGCGGGCCGTAATGCCCGCGAAGGGGGCCGCTCCGGCCGTCGCTTGAAAGGGTTGGGGTCCCCGCTTTCGCGGGGATGACAGGGTGGGGGATGCCCGCATTGGTCGCTATGACTTCATGAGAAATTTCGAGAGCGCCGCCGAGAGCGCCGGATCGACGCCGCCATCATCCTTGATGATGCCATCCACGGT
The DNA here is from genome assembly GCA_022573605.1 of Pseudomonadota bacterium. GTDB lineage: Bacteria > Pseudomonadota > Alphaproteobacteria > Rhodobacterales > Rhodobacteraceae > Thermohalobaculum. The sequence continues at coordinate 15,556 of JACZTQ010000034.1, forward strand.
CGGACGGAACAGGGCGGCGTAGACCAGCGTCTTGTGCTCCTTGGCCTCTTCGCTGGTGTCGCCCTGCGCGAGCAGGGCGATATAGGCCTGTGCGAAAGCCCTGCGCTCGCGCGCGTCGAGCGCGAGGTGGCGCTCGGAGAGATAGATTTTCATCTGCAATCGCGTGAACCAGAGGCAGAGAGTGAACAGGGTGAGGACAGCGCCCGTCACGAGCAGGCCGCGAAAACTGAATCGGTCGCAGGTCCCGGGCTTTGCCGGATCGCATCCGGCCGCTGTGAAAAGCGCATCAACTGTCTCGCTCGCATACGCGATTACAAAAACGATGCCGAGAACGAAGAGGGCGGAAACACCTAAACCTGCAACGAAATGCTTGAATGCGGTGTCGCGTTGCGTTTCGTGCTCTGTCTGCTTTGCAGTCCAGAGCTCGACGGGGGCCTCGAAGGCGGTTTTCTGGAGATAGGCTTCCTTCAATCCCGCGAGCTCGGCCTCGGTTTTTAAAACGGCCTCTCTTTGTCGCGCCTCCAGTTCGTCAATTTTCCTATCGGAATTCTTGCAACGCTTCTCGATATCGGCGATCTGTCCTTTGACAGATTTCACTCCGGGCTCAAGCGCATCGACCTCGGCACGCATTGTCTGAACCGCTTTCTTCAATGCTTCGATCTGGCTGCGAAGATTGCTCAGGCGTTCGTTGAATTCCTCGTTCGGAGGAGACGCGGCGCCTCTGCCGCCAGCCCCGTTACCTTCGGGCGGGCGCTCCTTCATCAACCGCGCGATCTCGGCGTTGACCGCCTTCGGCCCCTGTTCCCAGATTTCGTCGGGGATCAGGACGCGGGCTTCCTCCAGCGCCTTGTTGAAGGGGCGGCCGTGCAGGCGGTCTTCGTACCAGCCGGTCCAGACCTCCCAGCCTTCGTCGGCCTTGAGGAGATGGTCTTCGAGCTTGGCCCAGGCATCCGCCGCCCAGCCGGGCAGCTTTTCGGGCCAGAGGGGCCTGGCCGCCACCCGCTCCGGCGACTGGCCCTGCTCCAGCGCCGTCGCATCGGCGCTTACGGCATCCCA
>JACZTQ010000035.1 GCA_022573605.1 Pseudomonadota bacterium
ACCGGGTGATCCACATGCGCGACGGCAAGATCGAAAAAGACGAAAAGATCAAGCAAGCCTCCCAGCTCAAGTAAGCTCCAGAGATCGAGTACGTCTCCAAGATCAAGCACGCCGCCGGCCCCATCCCTCTCCGGCGGATCTGCCCGGCGGCTTATTCTCCGCCGCGCCGGCCGAACGGAAGCCGGCGTGCAAGGTTTCGGTTGAGTAGAAGATCAACCGAGAAGATCGGGGGTGGAGGATGATTCACCAAGATCAAGGGAATCTCCGGTCGTTGCTGTGGGCGAAAATCGGCGAGGTCTGCATCGACCGGAATGTAGACGGTACTTGCGGCAAAGAGGAAGAGGGCGCCTGTACCTTGATGGAGAAGCTGCCCGCCGTGACGGAGGCGATCTTGAAGGTCCGCAGCGACCGGATGGAGCCCTATATCCAGTCCATTCGGGACAATGTGTGCGCCTACTGCGAGTTGCGCCATGACGACGGAAGCTGCGACTGGCGGCGGACCGACCAGTGCATGCTGAACTCCTATCTGCCTCTGATTATCGAGGTGATCGAGGAGTACTACGGCCGGAAAATCCCTGGCCCGGCGGCCGTCTCGGGCGCCTCACGCGCTGCCTAAGAGAACGCGGAGCCAGACCGGCGGGTGCGAGCCCGAGGTTGAGAGTCCGCGGCACGCCTTGCCGGCGAGCCCGCGACAAGCGGGTTCACGACAACGGGGCGCGGGCCCGTTTGCGCTCCTCGGAAGGCTGATAGATGCAGAACGGTTCTTCGGCCATGTAGTTGTTGGTCACGCCGTAGGCCCGGGCACGGCATCCCATGCAGACATGATCGAACTCGCAATAGCCGCACTTGCCCTCTAGGTTGCCGATATCCCGCAGAGTCTGGAACACCTCGGCCCGTTCCCAGATGTCGTGGAAGCGCTGCCGCCGCACATTGCCCGCCGAAACCGGCAGATACCCGCAGGGATACACTTCGCCCTGATGAGAAATAAAGCACACGCCGCTGCCGGCCAGACACCCTCGCGTCATGGCGCGCATGGCGGCGGCGTCCTCGACAAAGACGGTCAGGCCGGTCGCCGCGGCGTCGGCGATGACCTCCTCGACCGGCTGGACCGCGCGCAGCATCAGGCGCGAGGCGTCGTCGCCGGGGTCGGTCTCGACCCGCAGCACCAGGTTGCGGCCCGGCTCCAGCAGGCCTTCAGCGTCGGCCAGCACGTCCGAGAAGGCCATCACCTCGTAGCCCCCGGTGGGGTCGGAGAAACCGATGAAGGCGAAACGGTTGCCCTTGGCCGACTTGCGGACCTGCACTGTCGCCAGCGTGCCGGCGATGCGCGCGGTGCCGCCGGTGCGGCCCTTGGTGGCCATGAACTCGGCGAAGGTCGATACCTTCTGGCGCTTCAGCGCCCCCATGTAGTCCTCCAGCGGGTGGCCGGAGAGGTAGAAGCCGGCCGCCGCGTGCTCCTCGCGCAGCCGCGCCGAGGGCAGCCAGTCCTCGCAGGAGGCGAGGCGCGGCGGCGGCAGCGCCTCGCCGCCATCCCCGTTGGCGTCGCCGAACAGCGAGTGCTGATCGGAAGTCTTCTCGTCGTGCGACGCGGCCGAGTAATCGCTCAGCACGTCGATGCCGAGCACCAGCTTGCGGCGGTTGCGCTCGAGGCACTCCAGCGCCCCGGCCCGGGCCAGGCTCTCCAGCGCCCGCTTGCCCAGCGCCCGCAGATCGACCCGGCGGGCGAAATCGAAGATATCCTTGAACGGGCCGCCCTCGCCGCGCGCCCGCTCGATCAGCCGCATGGCCTCGACGCCGACGTTCTTGAGCGCGCCCAGGGCGTAGAGGATGCGGCCGTCCTCGACGCTGAAGGTGGCATGGCTGCGGTTGACGCTGGGAGCTGCCACCTCCAGGCCGGTGCGGCGGCACTCCTGGACGTAGACGTTGAGCTTGTCGGTGTGGTGCAAATCCAGGTTCATCACCGCCGCCATCAGCTCGACCGGATGGTTCGCCTTGAGCCAGGCGGTCTGGTAGCTGACCACGGCGTAGGCGGCGGCGTGGGACTTGTTGAAGCCGTAATTGGCGAACTTGTCGAGCAGGTCCCAGACCTGCTGCGCCTTGCGCTTGGGCACCCCGTTGGCGGCCGCGCCGGCGAGGAACTTGGGCCGTTCCTTGTCCATCGCCTTCTGGTCTTTCTTGCCCATGGCGCGGCGCAGCAGGTCGGCGCCGCCGAGGCTGTAGCCGGCCATCTTGCGGGCGATCTCCATCACCTGTTCCTGGTAGACGATGATGCCCTGGGTCTCGTCGAGCACCGGGTCGATCGTGGGGTGCAGGTACTCGCGCGGCTCGCGGCCGTTCTTGACGTTGCAGAACTTGGGGATGTTCTCCATCGGGCCGGGCCGGTAGAGCGCCACCAGGGCGACGATGTCCTCGATGCAGGTCGGCCGGAGCTGGCGCAGCGCGTCGCGCATGCCCGCCCCCTCGACCTGGAACACCCCCACCGTGTCGGCCCGGCTGTAGAGCTGGTAGGTGGCGGCGTCGTCGAGCGGGATGGCGGAGATGTCGACCTCGACCCCGCGCGCCTTCAGCAGGTCGACGGCGTTCTGGATCACCGTCAGGGTCTTCAGCCCGAGGAAGTCGAACTTCACCAGGCCGGCCGGCTCGATCCATTTCATGTTGTACTGGGTCGCCGGCATCTCCGAGCGCGGGTCGCGGTAGAGCGGCACCAACTCGACCAGCGGGCGGTCGGCGATGACCACGCCGGCGGCATGGGTCGAGGCGTTGCGCAGCAGCCCCTCGATCGCCTCGCAGATGCCGAGCAGGGTGGCGACGTTCTCGTCGCGCCTGGCCTCCTCCTCGAGCCGCGGCTCCGCCTTGCGGGCCGCGGCGATGGAGAGCGGCTTGACGCCCTCGACCGGGATCAGCTTCGAGAGCCGGTCGCCCTGGGAATACGGCATCTGCAACACCCGGGCGACATCGCGGATCGCCATCTTCGACAAGAGGGTGCCGAAGGTGATGATCTGGGCGACCCGGTCGCGGCCGTATTTGCCCTGGACATAATGGATCACCTCCTCGCGCCGGTCCTGGCAGAAATCGATGTCGAAGTCGGGCATGGAGATCCGTTCAGGGTTGAGAAACCGCTCGAAGAGAAGACCGTAACGCAATGGATCGAGGTCGGTAATCGTCAGTGCATAGGCCACCAGAGAGCCCGCGCCCGAGCCCCGTCCCGGGCCCACCGGTATGTGCTGCGCCTTGGCCCACTTGATGAAGTCGGCGACGATCAGGAAGTAGCCGGGAAAACCCATCTGCTCGATCACGCCGAGCTCGAATTCAAGGCGAGCTTCGTATTCCTCGACCGGGGCGACGCGGCGGATCACGGCGAGACGCTGGGCCAGCCCGGCGCGGGCCTGGGCTTTCAGCTCGTCGATCTCGTTGTCGGCGAAGCGGGGCAGAATCGGCTCGCGGGTGCGCGGGCGGAAGGCGCAGCGCCGGGCGATCTCGACGCTGTTGGCGAGCGCCTCGGGCAGGTCGGCGAAGCGCTCGGCCATCTCCGGGCCGCTCTTCAGGTAGTGCTCCGGGGTCAGTTGCCGGCGGTCGGATTCGTTCACGTAGCGGCTCTCGCCGATGCAGATGAAAGCGTCGTGGGCCTGGAACATCTCCGGGGTCTCGAAATAGACCTCGTTGGTGGCGACCAGCGGCAACTCCAGGGTGTAGGCGATCTCGACCAGGCCGGGCTCGGAGGCCTCCTCCGGGGCGGTGCGCAGGGGCCCGCCGCTGCCGTGGCGCTGGAGCTCGACATAGAGGCGGCCCGGGAACATCTCCGAAAGACGCCGCGCCAGGGCCTCGGCGGCGGGGTGCCGGTTGGCCTGGAGCAGCTTGCCGAGGGGGCCGTTCGCGCCGCCGGTCAGGCAGATCACGCCCTCGGCGCGGGCCGCCAGGGCGTCGAGGGTGACATGGGGAAGCTGGCTGGCGCCGGTGTCGAGGAAGGCGGCCGACGACAGCGCCATCAGGTTGCGCCAGCCGGTCTCGTCCTGGGCGTAGAGCGCCAGCGGCGCGGGCTCGGGCGGGCGCTCGCCGGGGGCGGGCTCGGCGTAGGCGACGGCGAGTTGCAGGCCCATGATCGGCTGCACCCCGGCCCGGGCGCAGCACTCGGAGAACTCGAGTGCGCCAAACAGCGCGTTGGTGTCGGTGACCGCCAGGGCGGGGAAGCCGAGTTTCTCGCACAAGCCCGGCAGCGCCTTCACATGCAGCGCCCCCTCCTTCAGCGAATAGACCGAGTGGACGCGCAGATGGATGAAGCCGGGGGAATCGCTCATGGCGGCGAGTGTAGGGCAAGCTCCAGCCAGGGTGAACCGCTCAGCGCCGGCGGACAATCATGTCCGCCCTACCAGGCAACGCGGGCAATCATGTCCGCCCTACCGGGCAATGCCGCGCCGCAGGGTAGGGCGGACATGATTGTCCGCCGTCGCGCTCGCGGGGTGCAAACCGATTTGCTCCGGAGCGGCGCTCAGCGCACCACCACCTTGCGATACAGGTGCCAGGTGGCGTGGCCGAGCACCGGCATGACGACGACGAGGCCAAGGAACAGCGGGATCGATCCGAGCACCAGGCCAGCGGCGACGATCAGTCCCCAGGCGGCCATCGGGCGCGGGTTTTCCGCCACCACGCGGACCGATGTCCGGATCGCCGCGCCGACCCCGACGTCGCGGTCGAGCAGCATTGGAAACGACACCACGCTGAGCGTCAGCACCACCAGGGCGAAGCCGAAACCGACGCCCATGCCGGCAACGATCAGGGTCCAGCCCGCCCCGGTGGTGAACACCTCGCGGACGAACCCGGTGGCCGAGGACGGCGGCTCGGGCCCGAGGGTGAACACGTAGATCGCCTGGGCGGTGAGCAACCAGAGCAGAAAGATCGACAGCAGCACCAGGCCCAGCGCCACGATCGCGCCGAAGGCGGGCGAGCGGACCAATCCGAAAGCGTCGGCCCAGGTCGCGGCGACGCCTTGCTCGCGCCGCCGGCTCATCTCGTAGAGGCCGACCGCGGCGATCGGGCCGATCAGCGCAAATCCGGAGCCGATCGGGAACAGCAGCGCCACCAGATCGTTCCGGAACGCGAACGCCGCGAGAATGATCCCGACAATGGGGTAGATGATGCAGATGAAGGCGACGTCGGTCCGGAAGGTGCGGAAATCGTCCAGCCCCTTGCTCAGGACCTCCCTGAGGTCGGCGACCTCGATCCGGCGAACCGCCGGGAGCGGAGAGTACGGGTCCGCCTCGGCCCCGCGTATGGAATGACCCACCGATCTGGCGGCCCGTGCTGCGCTCTTGAGCTGGTCCACCGTCCACTCGACGGGGTTGCGTATGGTGTCCATGATCGTTCCTCGCGAGCCGCTGGTCCGAACGGTCGCGGCCCATCCATGGCCCGGCGCGCGGTCTAGCCGCCGCCCGCAAGGGAGCCGTGGCCTGCCACTTCGCCCATTGTAGCCCTCCCGCCAGCCGGTGTCTGCCCGCATCTCGAAATCGTGTTCCCGCCCGGAGGCGCGGCAGCGCGAAACTGCCGGCGATGACGCGAAGCGCGCGGGCTCGGGAGCGGGCCTGAAATCATCCCGTCCTGGCCGCCGTCGCGATGGGTTCAGGGGCAGGTCGGTTTAGGCGAACCACCGGTCCTCAGTCGATTGATCTCGAAGGGTTGTTCCCTATCGAGATGTACCGAAATGACCGTCGCGTCGACTTCTCCAACGTCGCCGAACGCATTGAGCCGCCGCAGATTGGGGGCCGTGCCCCCGCCGAACTTATTGTCGAGGCAAAACTTGCCGGTGTCGCCGTGAATCAGCAGTACCGGTTTCTCGAATTTGGCGGCAAGTTTCCGTAACTGGGCCCGGAACGCGGCAAACCCGTCGCATTTGATGCGCTCGGAACGTCTGTCGCGCTTTTTGCGCTCCGAGACGGTGTAATCCGGCACGAAACAGGGCACGTTGGGGTAATCGACAAAATATACATCGGCCTGGATGGCGATGACCACGGCGCCGGCGCCATTGGGGCCAAGGTTGCTTGCCGCATCGAATGCGGCATCGAGCCAGGTCCGGTTAGCCCGGTCGCGGGCGTCCACCAGGTCCAGCGTGGCCTCTTCATCATCAATATTGATCCAGTCGCGGCCGTTGTTGGTGCCGACGATATGTATGGTCGCGAACATCACGTTGCCCTGCGTCCAGCGCGCGTTCTCGGGAAATCCCAATTCCTGTTGGGTCTCGTATACCCATTCCTTGACGAGCATGGGCTTCATGCGCTTACCCTTGATGAGGCCGCGCAGGATCTTGAGCTGATCTACTTCGGAGACGGGATTCAACCCCCTTTTTTTCATCCTACTGTCGTCGCAATCGGTCCAGTCATTGTCGCCCGGCGTGTAAAACACCCAATCTTCATGCAAGCCCATGGCCTGTTCGTACCGCTGTCCGAACAAGGGCTTGGCGCAAGATTCAGTTTTGGTTTGCAAAAAATCGCCCAGGTGAATCACAAACGAAGGCTTGTCATTCTTGATCGCCGGGGCGACGTCTCTATCCAGCAGGTCACTCTGCTTGACCCCGTAGGGAGCGTCGCCGAAGACGATGAAGCGCACGTCCGCAGCCGCCCCGGTCGGCATGGCGGCGAGGGAAAGGGCAAGCGTCAGAGCAAGTCCCGCAGTGGCCCCAATGGTGCTCGAGAATGGTCGCATCGAATTTCTCCCTAATGGTTTTCGCGAAAACCTCTGGATGCAAGGTGATGGCAATCCGAGGCTACATGATTCTGTTGCCGGAGGCATCCGAATGCGACGACCCGATTGTGTGATGGGACAGAGGCGGGGCGCGCGCTTGGCATCGAGATAAATCCCCTATATTCTCACACGATAAGGTCGCGACAAGCGGCTGATTGAAGATGAACTCAAAGGGAGGATACCAAGATGGTCAGGAAAATTTCACTGTTGGCCGCGGCGCCGGCGGCTTTCGTCGTTGCGCTGGCGGCGGGTGCCGGGCCGCTGTCGGCCGGGGAAATCACGGTCGTCTCCGACACCACCGTGACCGGGTTCACCTATCCGGAATCGGTCGCCTATGACGCCGATGCCAAGGTGCTCTACGTGAGCGAGTTCGGCTCCGAGCTCAAGCCGACCCTGGCGGACGGCGCCGGCCGGATCAGCAAGGTGTCGCTGGACGGCACGATCATCGAGCAGGGTTTCCTGCCGGCCGCGGGCCAGACCCTGAACAAGCCCAAGGGCGTCTGGGTCGCCGGCGGGCGGCTGTGGACCACCGACATCGATTCGGCCTGGGTGTTCGACACCACGACCAGGAAAGGCCGCAAGGTCGATCTGCCGGGGATCAAGTTCGCCAACGACCCGACCGTCATCGGGAACATCCTCTACGTCAGCGACAACCGCGGCGATCAGCTCTACAGCGTCGAGCCCGCCGACTTCCTCGACATGGCCGGCGAGCCCACGGTCACGCTGGTCTGGTCGGGCAAGGAGATCAATCCCAACGGCATCGCTCCGGCCGCCGACGGCTCGCTGCTGCTGGTCGGCTTCGGCGCCAAGGACACGCCGCGCGGCATCCATGTGATGGCGCCCGGCGGCGAGCCGGTGGCGCTGTCGGAAGGCATCGGCCGCCTCGACGGGATCTACCAGATGGCGGACGGCAACCTGCTGATCACCGACTGGAACTCCGGCTCGCTCGGGGTCTGGAGCGCGGCGTCCGGCGTGACGATCCTGGCATCGGGTTTCAAGGGACCGGCCGATTTTGCGGTGATCCCGAACGCGGACGGGTTGCTGGTGGTGGTGCCCGACCTGGTCAAGAGCGAGTTGCGGCTGATTCAGCTCCGGCAGTAAGGGCCGAACCGCGGGCCGCGATCCGCGCTTGTCCCGCCGGGTGCTTTGGCGCAGTCTCGCGCCCAAAACCCCGAGGGAGCCGCAAATGACCGACCGCGAGACGCTCGATTTCGACGACCCGATGCAACGCCCCCGGTTCACCGGGCTGGCGACCTTCTTCCGCCTGCCCTACCGCGAGGATTTCGAGGCCGACCCGCCCCGGATCGGCGTCTGCGGGGTGCCCTATGACGGCGGCGTGACCAACCGCCCCGGCCCGCGCCACGGACCGCGCGAAGTGCGCAACCAGTCCTCCCTGATGCGCCGGGTCAACCAGGCGACCGGGGTCAATCCGTTCCAAGCGACGACGGTGGCCGATATCGGCGACGCCTGGATCCGCAAGCCCTACGAACTGGTCGGGGCGCACCAGGAGATCGAGGACTATTTCCAGCGGGTCAAGGCGGCCGGCATCCGGGCGCTGACCTGCGGCGGCGACCATTCGGTGACCCTGCCGATCCTGCGCGCCCTGGCCGCCGGCGGGCCGCCGCTGGGGATGATCCATATCGACGCCCACGTCGATACCGGCGACAATTACCTCGGCTCGCGCTTCCACCACGGCGCGCCGTTCAAGATCGCCGTCGACGAGGGGTTGCTGGACCCGAAAAAGGTGGTGCAGATCGGCATCCGCGGCGCGCTCTACCAGAGGGACAGCTCGAAGTTCAGCTTCGAGTCCGGGATGCGGGTGATGATGATCGAGGAGGTCGAGGAGCGCGGCTGGCGGGCCTGCATCGACGAGGCCTGCGAGATCGTCGGCGAGATGCCGATCTACGTCAGCTTCGACATCGATTGCCTCGATCCGGCCTATGCGCCGGGCACCGGCACGCCCGAGGCCGGCGGCCTCACCATGCGCGAGGCCCAGGGCATGATCCGGCGGCTCAAGGGGCTGGACATTCGCGGCGCCGACATGGTCGAGGTCTCGCCACCGTTCGATGTCGGCGGCATCACCGCGCTGAACGGGGCCACGGTGATGTACGAGCTGTTGTGCGTGATGGCGGAATGAGCGACCTGGGGGCCGAGGTCCGGGCCGAGGTCGAGGCGCTGCACGTTTTCTTCACCGGCTGGTTCGGCGGCGCCCTGCCCGGGAGCGACGCGGCCTTTGCCCGCGGCCTCGCCGATCACCTCCACCCGGATTTCGAGATCGTCCTGCCGTCGGGCACGGTGCACGACCGCGACGGCCTGCTGACCCCGATCCGCCAGGCCTGGGGCGCCAACCCCGGTTTCAGCGCCACCGTCCGCGACCTGCGCCTGCTGGGCCAATGGATGCCGGGGGAATCGGGGGCGGGGCTGGTGCTGGCGGCCTATGTCGAGGTCCAGACCGGCGCCCGCAACACCACGCCGGCCGACAATCTGCGCCATGCCACCGTGCTGTTCGAGCGCCTGGCCGGGCGCCTGGTCTGGCGCCACCTGCACGAAACCGCGCTCAACGCGGGCTGAGGGGCGGATGTCCGGGATCATCCTCCACCACTACCCCCAATCGCCGGTGTCCGAGAAGGTGCGGGTCGGGCTGGGCATCAAGGGGCTGGCCTGGGCCTCGGTCGAGATCCCCCGGATCCCGCCCAAGCCCCTGCTGATGCCGCTGACCGGGGGCTACCGGCGCACCCCGGTGATGCAGATCGGGGCCGACATCTATTGCGACAGCCAGTGCATCCTGCGCGAGATCGAACGCCGCCACCCGGAACCGACGTTCTATCCCGGGGGGGCCGCCGGCATGGCTTGGGGGGTCGGGCGCTGGACCGACGGCGAGTTGTTCAGCCAAGTCATCAAGCTGGTGCTGGGGGCGGCCGGCGACGCCCTGCCGGCGGATTTCGCCGAGGATCGCGGCCGGCTCTATCTCGGTCCGGACTGGGCCGAGGGACTGGAACGGGCCGCGGCCGATCTGCCCCATATCGCGGCCCAGATCCGGGGCCAGTTCGGCTGGATCGACCAGCGGCTGGCGGAGGGCCGCCGCTTCATGCTCGGCGAGGCGCCGGGGCTGCCGGACGCGCTGGCCTATTACCTGGTCTGGTTCGTGCGCGGGCGCTGGCCGGAGGGGCCGGGTTTTCTGGCCCAGTTCCCGGCCCTGGAGGCCTGGGAGGCGCGGGTGCGCGCCATCGGTCACGGCAGGCCCACCGCGATGGACGCCGAGGCGGCGCTGGCGGTGGCCCGCACGGCGCAACCCGAGACCCAAGAGGCGGCCGATGCGCATGATCCGCAGGGCCTTGCCCCCGGCATGGAGGTGACCATCGCCCCGGACCTCGACGGCGGCGAGGAGGCGGTGGCGGGGACCATCCGGGCGGTGAACCGCGAGACCGTCGCGGTGCTGCGCGAAGACCCGCGGGCAGGCCGGGTCTGCGTACATTTCCCGAGGGTGGGATACCGGGTGACGGCGACCCCCGGCTAGCGTTTGAGCGCAACCGGTGAAGCCGCCAGCAGGCGGGTCGCCGTGCGTTGAATTATTACACCATCTCAACAAGATAACCGGGAATGGCGCCCCGGCCTCCCGGAATCGGAATTTGGCCGCGGCCCACTAGGACTTTGCTAACCGAAGGCACCTAGACTTCAGCGCAGAGTCATTGTGCCGGACCGGGCGCCGGGCGGGAATGGATGGTGAGTGAATGCCGGAGCAGAAAGAGCAGGCCCTGCCGCGCAACGAATTCGAAAATGCCGCCCGCCTGGCGGCCAAGGCGATGGACCAGGCCCATCGCCACCAAAGCCCGCCCCGGCCGCACGCTTACGAGGTCTGGTACACCTATGTCGCCGGTGACGACCCGGTATTGCGCGCCCGCGTCGACAGCGAACTGATCAAGTCCGATCAGGTCGGTGTCGAAATCATCGAGCAGATCTACGAGGAACACTTCCTGCACAAGCGCCTGTCGGACGGCATGACCCGGATCGGCGATGAACTGGATGCGGGGCTGCGCGACACCATCTCGGTGGTCCGCGACAGCCTGGGCGCGAGCCAGCTGTTCCTCGGCTCGTTGAGGCAGGCGCAGGGCAAGGTCGCCAAGGTGTCGCGCAATCACGACGCCAAGCAGGTGGTGGCGGACCTTCTCGAGCTCGGCCAGGCTCATGCCGCGAGCACCGAGTTGGTCAACACCGAGCTGACCAAGGCGCGCTCCCAGGTCGTGGAATTGCAGAGCGAACTGCGCCGGCTGCGCAACAGCGCCTATCTCGATCACCTGACCCAGATCCCGAACCGCCGCCACATGGACGAGGTGCTGGAACGCGAGATCAGGCTGGCCAGTGAAAACGGGCTGGCGCTCAGCTTTGTGCTGGGCGATCTGGACCATTTCAAGGAGGTCAACGACAGTTACGGCCACGCCGTCGGCGACGCGGTGCTGAAGCACTTCGCCGGGCTGATCAGGAACAACATCAAGGGCCAGGACACCGCGGCGCGCTACGGCGGCGAGGAATTCGCCATCATCCTGCCCAGGACCTCGGTCTACGGCGCCGGCCACCTGACCGACAAGATTCGCGAACTGTTCCACGGCACCGATTTCATCCTCAGCCGCGACCGCAGCTCGATCGGCCGGATCTCGGTCTCGTTCGGGGTGACGCAGCTTGTTCCGGGCGAAAGCATGGAGGACCTGGTCAGCCGCGCCGACGGGCTGCTCTACCGGGCCAAGAAGCTGGGACGCAACCGGGTCGAGAGCGATATGTGAGGCGAGGGGGGAGCTGGCGGCAGCGTCGCCGGCCCCTCCCCTGTCCCGTCCCCTTCCAGCGGAGGGGGACGCAGGGCCCGAGGTCAGGCTTGCCCCACCCCTGCCCCAAGGACTTGCGCTGGTGCTGGCGTCCCCTCACCCTGCAAGGCTTCGCAGGGGACCGTGGCTGCGGATGCGGCCGCGAAAACCCCGCAGAACGGGACAGGGCGGGGGTCCGCGACGGCGCCGCATCGGCCTGATCGCCGGCCGGCGAATCATCGCCGGGCAAAACCTCCGCGCCGCTCGGCCGATCGGATTTCCCGCCTCGCCCTAGCGCCAAAGCGCTTCGATTCGCGGCAGCGCCCGCAGCGCGGCCTCGCGGCCGACGGCGACGAACTCCGGCGCCCGGTTGAAGGCCTGGGCGCCGAGATGGCCCACCTTCGGCGAGATCACCAGGTCGGCCGGGTGGGTTGCCAGATTTGCGGCCGTCAGCGCCCGGGTCATCATGAAGAACGACGCCGTGAGGATATCCACGGTCCCGGCCTTGAACCCGCCACCGGCGCGGGTGCCCATGCTTCGCGACAGACCCTCGTGGTCCCCGGCCACATCGACGGCAATCACCCGCCCGGCCCCCAGCTCGCGGCAGACCGAGACCGGAACCGGGTCGCAAAGCCCGCCGTCCACCAGCAGCGAATCGCCGGACCGCACCGGCCGGAAGATTCCCGGAATCGAGATCGACGCCCGCAACGCCTCGACCACCGGCCCGGAGCGGAACACGACCTTTTCGCTCGCGGCCAGATCGGTGGCGACGACGGCAAAGGGTGGGTCGAGATGCTCGATCGCCGCGTCCCGGAAATAGCGCCGCAGCGTCTCGGTGATGCGGTCGCCGCCGAGCAGGCCGGCGCCGAACAGATCGAAGTCGGCGTGGCGCGCCATTTCGAACCAGTTGAGGCCCAGCGCGACCTCTTCGACTTCGCCCATCTTGCCAAGGACATAGGCCGCGCCCACCACCGCGCCGATCGAGGTGCCCGCCACCGCGCCGGGTTTCAGCCCCGCCTCCTCGAGCACCTGGAGCACGCCGATATGGGCCCAGCCGAAGGCGCCGCCGCTGCCCAGCGCCAGCCCGACCACGGGTTTCCCGTTATCGGACACCAGCAAACCTTACTCGCATCGATTTGGCCGGTAGCCGGCGACAGTCGCATCCGAGCAGGCGGCGCATCCCGACGGATAGGTCCGCAGCGCGCCATCGCGCAATTCGGCGCAGACCGGGAGGTAGAGCTGGATGCACATCTGGGGCCGAGGCTGGGTGCACTGAACCAGATCCGGGGAATCCCCGGTTTTCCGGCTCTGCCGTGGCTCGGGAACGACGGTGCCGCCGGCCAGCAACGACACGGCCATGGCGCCGAGCGCGAAAGCCGTGAGGTGTTGGCGCCGGATGAACTGGGACATCGATTCTTCTCTTGCGCTGTCGAGATCAGGATACCGAGAGATAACAGGGCCGGGTGCACGCGTCCAACATCGCCGCGCGCGGCAAAAACGCCACCGGCGGCACCCCTCACGCCGCCCGGATCACCCCGCCCTCGAGGCGCACGGTGCGGTCCATGCGCGACGCCAGGGCGTGGTTGTGGGTGGCGATCAGGGCCGCCAGGCCGGTCTCGCGGACCACCTCGAGCAGCATGTCGAAGACCCGCCCGGCGGTCTCCGGGTCGAGGTTGCCGGTGGGCTCGTCGGCCAGCAGCACCCGGGGGTTGTTGACCAGCGCCCGGCAGATGGCGACGCGCTGCTGCTCGCCGCCGGACATCTCGGCCGGCAGGTGGCTGGCGCGCTCGGCCAGGCCGACGCGCTCCAGCAGTTCGGCCGCCCGGGTCAGCGCCGCGCCCTTGCCGCGTCCCGCCGCCATCAGCGGGATGGCGAGGTTCTCCTCGGCGGTGAACTCGGGCAGCAGGTGGTGGAACTGGTAGACAAAACCGAGCAGGCGGCGCCGGGCCGAGGTGCGGGCGCGGTCGTCGAGGCCGGAGAAGGCCCGGCCCTCGATCGACACCGTCCCCGCGCTCGGCGCATCGAGCAGCCCGGCGATCTGCAACAGGGTCGACTTGCCGCCGCCCGAAGGGGCCACCAGCGCCACGATCTCGCCGGGCTGAATGGCGAGATCGGCGCCCTTGAGCACCTCCAGCGTCCGGGCCCCCTGGGTGAAGTTGCGGGTGATGCCGTCGAGCAGCAAGGCCTCACTCATAGCGCAGCGCCTCCACCGGATCGAGCCTCGCCGCGCGCCGCGCCGGGTAGAGCGTGGCAATGAGCGCGAAGGCCAGCGAGACCGAGCAGGTCAGCACCACGTCGCTGGCCAGCAACACCGCCGGCAGGCGGGTCAGGAAGCGGATCTCCGGGTCCCAGACCGAGGCGCCGGTGACCCACTCCACCAGCGCCTGGATCTCCTGGATATAGGTGACGAACAGCACCCCGGCGATCACCCCGAGGCCGGTGCCCACCACCCCGATGGCCGAGCCGCAGATGAAGAAGATGCGCAGGATCGCCCCCCGGGTCATGCCGAAGGTGCGCATGATGGCGATGTGGCGGCCCTTCTCTTTCACCAGCATGATCAGCCCGGAGACGATGTTCAGCGCCACGATGACGAAGATCAGCGAGAGGATGATGAACATCACGTTGGCCTCGACCTTCAGGGCGGCGATGAAGCTGCCGTTGGCGCGCTGCCAGTTCCAGATATAGGCCTGCGAGCCGATCAGCGGGTAGAGTTCCATGCCGATCTCCTCGACCCGGTCGGGGTCGGTGACCATGATCTCGATGCCATCGACCCGGCCCTCCTTGCGGAAATAGGCCTGGGCTTCGGCCAGCGGCATGAACACGAACACCTTGTCGTATTCGCTCATGCCGATGCGGAAGATGTAGGTCACCGGGTAGGCCTTGATCCGCGGCGCAACGCCGAACGGGGTCGACAGGCCGCGCGGGCTGATCAGGGTGATCTTGTCGCCGACGCCGAGCCGCAGCTTGCGCGCCAGCCCGGCGCCGATGGCCACGCCCCGGTCGTAGTCCTCGAGGCTGCCGGAGGACTCCTCGGGCTGCGCCACGCCGGGCAGGTTGAGCACATCGCGCTGGCGCAGGCCGCGGACCAGGGCGCCCGAGGTGCCGGCATCGGTCGAGCCCATCACCTGGCCCTCGATCATCGGCGCGGCGCGGGTGACGTTCGGGTTCCGCATGATTGCCTCGGCCAGCGCGTCGTAGCCGGTCAGCCCGGCGGCCGACGAGGGCAGCACGACGATATGCGCCTGGGCGCCGAGGATGCGCCCGACCAGCTCGACCCGGAAGCCGTTCATCACCGACATGACCACGATCAGGGTGCCCACCCCGAGCGTGATGCCGGCCAGCGAGAACCCGGCGATGACCGAGATCGCGCCCTCCTTGCGCCGAGCCCGCAGGTAGCGCCAGGCGATCATCCATTCGAGCCGCGAGAAGGCGCCCGGAGCCCTGTTGGTGTTGTCGCTCACCCTGCCCTCATAATCCCCGATAGATTTGCGCCAGGCGCGCGACGGCGGCTTCGGGCGACAACTCCTCGGTCGCGCCGCCGCGCCGCGCGGTCAGCTCGACGGTGCCCGATTTCAGCCCGCGCGGGCCGACCGTGAGGCGCCAGGGCAGGCCGATCAGCTCCATGGTGGCGAACTTGGCCCCGGCACGCACGTCGCGGTCGTCGTAGAGCACCTCGAGGCCGGCGGCGGCGAGCTTGCCGTAGAGCGCCTCGCAGGCGGCGTCGGTGGCGGCGTCGCCCTGCTTGAGGTTGACCAGCCCGGCCTGGAACGGGGTGACGCTCTCGGGCCAGACGATGCCTTTGTCGTCGTGGCTGGCCTCGATGATGGCGCCGACCAGGCGGCTCACCCCGATGCCGTAGCTGCCGCTGTGGACCGCCACCTTGTCGCCCTCTCGGGTGGTCACGGTGGCCCCCAGCGGTTCGGAATACTTGGTGCCGAAGTAGAAGATGTGGCCGACCTCGATGCCGCGCGCGGTGACCCGGCGCGCCTCCGGCACCTGGGCCTCGAACAGCGCCTGGTCGTGGGTGTCGTCGGTGCGGGCGTAGGAGCCGGTCCACTGGTCGAAGATCTCCTGCAACTGGGCCGCGTCGTCATAGTCGATTGCGCGCTCGCCCAGGCTCAGCTCGACCAGGTCGCGGTCGAGGAAGACTTCCGACTCGCCGGTCTCGGCCAAGATCAGGAACTCGTGCGCCAGGTCGCCGCCGATCGGGCCGCTCTCGGCCCGCATCGGCACCGCCTTGAGCCCCAGGCGCTCGAAGGTGCGCAGATAAGCGACCAGCATCTGGTTGTAGCTGCGGGTGGCGCCTTCCCGGTCGAGGTCGAAGGAATAGGCGTCCTTCATCAGGAACTCGCGCCCGCGCATGATGCCGAAGCGCGGCCGCACCTCGTCGCGGAACTTCCACTGGATGTGGTAGAGATTCTTCGGCAGATCACGCCAGGAGCCGCAATAGGCCTGGAACATCTCGGTGATCTGCTCCTCGTTGGTGGGCCCGTAGAGCATCTCGCGGCCGTGCCGGTCGGTGATCCGCAGCATCTCCGGCCCGTAGGCCTCGTAGCGCCCGCTGCGGCGCCACAGATCGGCCGACTGGATGGTCGGCATCAGCACCGGGATGGCCCCGGCGCGCTGCTGCTCCTGATGCACGATGGCCTCGATCTTGCGCAGCACCTTGTAGCCCAGCGGCAGCCAGGAGTAGATCCCGGCGCTGGCCTGGCGGATCATGCCGGCGCGCAGCATCAGCCGGTGCGAGACGATCTTGGCCTCGGCCGGGGTCTCCTTGAGCACCGGCAGGAAATAGCGGGTCAGGCGCATGGATGTCCTCTGGGTCGCGATCGGCCCCAGGTTGTGATCGGGGGTCGCCGCCGGGTGTAGGCGACGCGGCCCGGCAGGGCAAGCGCGCCCGCTGTCTCGGACTTGATCCGGGG
>JACZTQ010000312.1 GCA_022573605.1 Pseudomonadota bacterium
TCCAGCGGAAGAACCGGTTGTACAGCGTCTTGTGGGGGCCATAGCGGCTCGGCGCATCGCGCCACCTCAAGCCGTGGCGGATGACGTGGATGATCCCGGAAATCACCCGCCGGTCATCGACGCGTGGCACGCCCCTCGGTTTGTTTGGCAACAGCGGTTGAAGGCGGGCGAACTGGGCATCGGAAAGCCAGAAGTGGTGGTCGGACATGTCAAACTCCCATCATTTGGGAGATTGAATCACATCTCAACAGAAATGGGAATCCCGTTTATGGGTCCTGAGCCTAGCTACCGGGACTCCCCGTTACTCTCGCCATGGCCAAATAAATCTGATTGCGGGAAATCCTGAGAACTTCTGAGATTAGGTATATGGGGACAGACCACGTTTTCGGCCGACACGCTGGCTCGTATTCCAGATTGCAAAATCAACAGGGTCGACGAATTGCTGCCATGGCGCGCCCCATGAGGGCGGTCAGGCCGGACGCTTACGGATGACAGGGCCGGGCGGTCGAACCAAGAGTTATCCCGCTCAGAAGCGTTTTGCCGCCGATCTGATTCACACTTCGCTAACCATAACTCACCTTTTTTCGATTTCCTTTGTCTTTCAATATGTTAGATGCGTGTGCAACGTGCACACCCACACGCCGCCGGTCACATACCCGGCAAAACGCTCTCCGGCGCCGCGCATGGCTACCCTTTCGGAGTGCCCGCCCCGCCGCCGTCCCAACGCCGCGCCAGCGGCGCCAATACGCCGAGCAGGTCCACCGAACGCCGCGCGATCTGGTCGATGATGTCGGCGCAGTTCGAAGGCCGCAGATAGAAGGCCGGCACCGGCGGGGCGACGATGGCGCCCATCTCGGTCACCGCGCACATCGCCCGCAGGTGGCCGAGATGCAGCGGCGACTCGCGGGCCACCAGCACCAGCCGGCGGCGCTGCTTCAGTTGCACGTCGGCGGCGCGGACCAGCAGGTTGTCGCTCAGCGAATGGGCGATCGCCCCGAGGCTGCGCATCGAGCAGGGCGCCACGATCATCCCGGCGACCGGAGTGGAGCCCGAGGCCACGGTGGCGCCGAGATCGTCGATCGGGTGGCGCAGGGCGGCAAGCTCACCCAGCCGGGCCAGCGCGTCGGGGCCGATCTCCTCGGCCAGCGTCCGCTCGGCGCCCCGGGTGACGATCAACTCGACCGGCACCGCGGCCGCGTTCAGAAGCTCGGCCACGCGCAGCCCGATCGCCGCGCCCGAAGCGCCGCTGATGCCCAGGATGACGGGCAGGGCGGTCATGACCCGACCAGTCCCAGGCGGTCGCACAACCTTGCCGCCTCCTCGGCCAGCGGTCCGGGCATCTCCAGCACCCGGCCCCACTCGCGCCGGGTCTCGGGGCCGATCTTGGTGGTGGCGTCGATCCCCAGCTTGCCGCCGAGGCCGGGCTCGGGCGAGGCAAAATCGAGGGTGTCGATCGGGGTCCGCTCGAGCACGGTGAGGTCGCGCGACGGGTCCATCCTGGTCGCCAGCGCCCAGGCGATGTCGGACCACTCACGCGGGTCGATATCGTCATCCACGACGATGATGGTCTTGGTATAGGAGAACTGCGCCAGCATCCCCCACAGCGCCATCATCACGCGCTTCGCCTGCCCCGGATAGCGCTTGCGGATCGAGATCACCGCCATGCGGTAGGAGCAGGCGGCGGGCGGCAGCCAGAGGTCCACGATCTCGGGGATCTGGCGGCGGATCAGCGGCAGGGCCAGGGTGTTGAAGACCTCGCCGATCACCGAGGGCTCGTCCGGCGGACGCCCGGTGAAGGTGGTCGGGTAGAGCGGGTCGCGGCGCATGGTGATGGCGCTGATCCGCAGCACCGGGAAGGGCTCGACCGCGTTGTAATAGCCGGTGTGGTCGCCGTAGGGCCCCTCGGGCGCCGTCTCGGTCGGCGAAACCCAGCCTTCGAGCACGATCTCGGCCTCGGCTGGCACCATCATCGGCACCGTGCGGGCCGGGACCAGCACCGGGCGCTCGCCGCGCAGCACCCCGGAAAAGTGCAACTCGGACAGCCCCTCGGGCAGCGGCAGGGCGGCGGCCAGCATGGTCGCCGGGTCGGCCCCGATCGCCACCGCCACCGGCATCTCCTCGCCCCGCGCCGCCCAGGCCCGGTGGTGCGCAGCACCGCCCCGCTGCGCCAGCCAGCGCAGGATCGCCCGGTCGCGGCCCAGCACCTGCATGCGGTAGACGCCCATGTTGGTCGCGGCGGTGTCGTCGGCCCCGGTTCCGGGCGGGCGGGTGATGACCAGCGGCCAGGTGATCAGGGGGGCCGGCTCGCCGGGCCAGCAGGTCTGCACCGGCAGCCGCCCCAGATCGGCGTCCTTGCCCTCCAGCACGGTCTCCTGCACCGGCGCCCGGCGCACCAGCTTGGGCCTGGTGGCCAGCGCCGAGCGCACCATCGGCCAGCGCGACAGCGCATCGCGCATGCCCGCGATCGGGGCCGGCTCGCGCAGCGCGGCGAGCAGTTCGCCAAGCTCGCCGACCCGCTCCAGCGTCATGCCCAAGCCCGCCGCCACCCGCCGGGGCGTGCCGAACAGGTTGGCGATCACCGGCATCGTGGCGGCGGCGCCGCCGGCGTCGGTGGCGGCATCGAAGCGCAGCGCCGGCCCGCCCTGGCGCAGCACATGGCGGTGCACCGCGGTCATCTGGTGGACCAAGGATATCGGCTCGGCCACCCGGGCAAGGTCTCCGGCCCGCTCGAGATGACCGACAAAGTCGCCCAGGCTGGCGAAGGGGGGCAGGTCGCGGATCGTCATTATTCCTCTCGTTTCGCCCTGATAACCGCTTGGGCATGGGCGGGAATTGATTTCGGTCAACGCCGCGGCGCCGCAGAGGGGTTATTCCCCCAGGGGCCATGAACAACGCCGCCCCGATTCCGCTGTTCCCGCCCCTCGTCGCGCGCCTGCTGGCGCCGCTGCCCGCCGGGCCTTTGTCGCTGGCGCTCGGGCACGTCGCCCGCACCATGGCGGCGCGCCATCCGGGCCTGTTCGCGCGCCTCGGCCCCCATGCCGAGAAGCGCTTCCTGATCGACCCGACCGATCTGCCGTTCTGCTTCCTGATTTGGCCCACGCCGTCGCGGCCCCGGATCGAGGTCCGGCGCAGCGTCCCCGCCGCCGCCTGGGACAGCCGCATCGCCGGGCCGCTGGCGGCGCTCCTGGGCATGGTCCACGGCGCCTATGACGGGGATGCGCTGTTCTTCTCGCGCGACATCGTCATCGAGGGCGACACCGAGGCGGCGCTGGCGCTGCGCAACGCGATCGACGATGCCGAGATCGACCTGTTCACCGAGGCAGCGGCTAGCCTCGGTGCGATGGGCCGCCTGGCGGGGCAGCGATTGCACCCGCTGGCGCGGACAGCGAGCCGGATCACCGGGGTCGCGTTGACGCGGACGGAGGAAACCGCGTGACCGGGCCGGTGCTGGAGCTGGTCTGCCCGGCGGGCACGCCGGCGGCGCTGCGGGCGGCTGTGGATGCGGGCGCGCATACGGTCTATTGCGGTTTTGCCGACGAGACCAACGCCCGCAATTTCCCGGGGCTGAACTTCTCGCGCAACGAGT
>JACZTQ010000313.1 GCA_022573605.1 Pseudomonadota bacterium
GCCGCGGCTCGCCGATCAAGCGCGGCTTCGCCTCGGGCATCATGACCGCGATCGGCGGGCTGGGCCACGCGCTGCCCTACCTGATCCCGGATTTCTGGACCGCCACCACGATCGCCATGGTGGTGGTGTTCATCGAGCTCTGGGCCATCGCCTGGATTCAGAACCGCTTCATGGACACCCCGTTCCTGCGCGCCGCCTTCCAGGTCGTGCTGGGCGGCTCGCTGGTGTTCGCGGTGGGGATCCTGATCGGCGCGGCGTAGGGCGGGGTTCACCCCGCCACCTATCCGGCCCGGTCGGGCGGCGTGCAAGAGACGGATATCAAGCTTGATATGGTAGTTAATAGATTGAATTAACACAGTTTTCGTTGAGTGTGCCAAAATGGGACATGTGGGTCGGGGTGCTTTCGGGCGGTAGGAAGCGGCGCGGTAGGGTGCGCATTCTGCGCACCGCTCATGTGGGTTGGATGGGGGATGGTGCGCATTTTGCGCACCGTTGGCGCGGGACCGGCGGAACCGTAGGGCGGGGTTCACCCCGCCACGCCGGCCGTGTTGCGGTGAAGAGTGGCGGAACGAGTTCCGCCCTACAGTTCCGGCCGCGTTGCCGTGAAGAGTGGCGGGTCAAGACCCGCCCTACTCCAGCACCCGGCGCCCTGCGTCGAGGCAGGCGGCCAGCGCGGCGCGGGTGTTCGGCCCGTAGGCGCCGTCGATGGCGCCGTGGTAATAGCCGTGCCTGGCCAGCGCCTCGCCCAAGCGGCCAGCACATGGGCGCGATTAACCTACCCCTCGACGGCGACGTCCACCCGAACCCCTTGCCCCCGGCCCATGTATCCGAGCAGCGCGTGGATGAACAGCACCACCCCCGCCATCTCCAGCCCCTCCTCGACGGCGTTCCAGAGGTTGTAGGCAAGGGTATCCAGCAGCTCGCGCTCCTCATACCAGTCGGTCGACCACTCGACGCCGACGGCGCCGCCGACGAACACGCCGCCGGCGGCCACGAACAGCCACCCGGTCCGGGCCGGCAGATGGAGCAGGAACCTGAGGTAGGCCAGGCCGAACAACGCGGCCACGATCGCGCCGGCGATCTCCCAGGTAAAATCGAGCGCGGTATTGAGGGATTCGTGGAGGCCGGCCGCCTCGTCCATCGACAGCGCCGCGAAGGTCAGCGCGAGCCCGTACCAGTATCGCCGCCACGGGTCCCGCTCGGCCCGCTTGCGCCGGGCGACCAGATACAGCAGGACGGCGGCCAGCAGCAGCGTGCTCGTCGAGTACCAGGTCGGCAAGCTGTCCTCCTTGTCGACATCGAAGAACCACAGCAGCAGCCAGGGCAGCTCGTGCAACCGGTAGTGCCAGACCTGAAGCGTGACGTGGACCGCCAGCAGTGCGGCCACGGCGCCGGTCAGGCATCGGATCAAATTCGTGCGAGAGATGTACAGCTCATAATTCGGCCCGGTGTTCATGGCAGATCCTGTCGCGATGGCGGTTCCATCGGGTATCAGCTAGAGCGACAGCAAGCAAAGTGAATTGACCTTGCCTGATATCGCTCCAGCGGCTCGCTGAAATAACACCTGTTCCGAAACGTTTCGCATCGAGATCGACCCGATTTGCGGCCCAGAGGTTGCAAAGCGAAACTCTCGTTCAACTGTTATCAGGTAAAATCAATGTAAATCAACGATTAAGATTAACAAACTTGAGGCATTGCCTCATGTTGTCCCGAAGGTCCAGACGAGCAGGGAGAGAGTCAGGGAGCCAGTACTGGAGGGTGTCATGTCTGAATTCACGGCCTTTCTCGGCGACGACGCTGGCGCCGTGACCATCGACTGGGTCGGCCTCGCGGCGGCCATCCTGCTCTTGGGCATCATGGTCGTCTACGCGATCTTCGATGGCGGCGTGGCCGGGCTGGTCTCCAGCGTCAACTCGACGCTGACCGGCGTGGTGACGGATATCGGCACCGGCACGGCCCCGAGCCTGAACCAAACCTGCGCTAAGACCCAAAAGGGCATCAAGTGCCTAAAGTGAAAACGGCGAGCGCCGCGGATGACCCCCTTCGGTGATGCCCGGTCCCGGCAGGGCGGGCCGTTCTTCGTGAACCGTCATCGACAGCCGGTTCGCGCAAACCACCCCTACCGTCCACCGTCCTCCGGCCCCAGCAGCGGGAAGGCGCTCAGCGCCGAGGGGGTCGAGACCGCCGGGGCGCCGCGCTCGACATAGCTCGGGTCGAGCTCGGAGAGGCGGGTCACGCCGAGCAGCCCCATGGCGCATTTCACCTCGTCCTCGAGGATCTCCAGCAGCCGCACGATGCCGGGCGCCCCGGCCGCCGCCAGCGCGTAGCAGTAGAGCCGCCCGAGCCCGACCGCGTCGGCGCCGAGCGCGATCGCCTTGACGATGTCGGTGCCGCGCTTGAATCCACCATCGACGATCACCGTGGCCCGGCCCGCCACCGCCGCCACGATTTCGGGCAACACCGCCATCGAGCCGAGCCCGTGGTCGAGCTGGCGCCCGCCGTGGTTCGAGACGTAGATCACCTCGACCCCGTGATCGACGGCGATGCGGGCGTCCTCCGCCGTGGCGATCCCCTTGAGGATCAGCGGAATGTCGTAGGCCTTGCGGATGCGCTCGACATCGCTCCAGGTCAGCGCCGCCTGGGCCCGCTCGCCGCGTCGTCGACGCCCGCCCGCCAGGGCTTGTCGAAGCGCCTGACGATATCGCGCTCGCGGCGGCTGTAATGGGCGGTATCGACGGTCAGGCAGAACGCCTCCAGCCCGGCCGCGATGGCCTCCTCGACATGGTCCTCGATGAACCGGCCGCCGCCGCGCACATAGAGCTGGAACAGCACCGGGCTGGCGCTGGCGGCGCGAATTTCCGCCTTGCTGTGGCTGGTGACCGAACTGACCATCACCGGCACCCCGAAGCCGCCGGCGCCGCGCGCCGCCGCGACCGCGCCTTCCGGGTCGCAGGTCTCGAGCCCGCCGACCGGGGCCAGCAGCAGCGGCAGCCGGGCCGGCTTGCCGAACAGCGTGGCGCTGCAATCGACCGCGCCGACGTCGCGCAGCACCCGGGGGCGCAGGGCGATGGCATCGAGGGCGAGGCGGTTGCGCCGGAGGGTGGTCTCGGTCTCGGTTCCGCCGATGATGTAGTCCCAGCCCTTGGCGTCGAGCCGTTGCCGGGCGGCGGCGACGAATTCGTGCAGGGTCAGGAATTCGGTTTCCAGGTCAGGTTGCATCGGTCGAAACTCTCCCGCTCGGCGCGTGGGGCCGGTTACTCGTGCCGGATCGCCTCAGGCGGGTCCGGGGCACAGTGCTGGACGGGGTTGCGCGACAGGTCATGCCACCGGCCCTCGATCGGAACCGATCGGAGAAATTTGCCCGGCCCCCGCCGATTTCGCCCCCCACTCCCTCTGGGCTTCGCAGGGGACCGTGGCCGCAGATGCGGCCGCGTAAGCCCCGGAGAAGGGCCGGGGGGGGAGGCTGCGACGGCGCCGCCGGGTGCGGCAAGGCAGGGGTCATCGGAGCGGGCCGCCGATATCAGTTGGCCCAGGTGGTGTAGCCGATGCGCAGGGTTCCCGGG
>JACZTQ010000314.1 GCA_022573605.1 Pseudomonadota bacterium
GGCCGGGGCGCATCCGCGAGATCACCGGGGCGACGCCGCCCGAGGGGTTGTCGGAAGCGGCCGGGGTGCTGCTGCTGACCCTGACCGATGCGGAGACCCCGTTGTGGTTGCCCGAGCGGCTTCGCGCCGGCGCGGTGGCGGAGTGGTTGCGCTTCCACGCCAACGCGCCGCAGGGGACCGGGCCGGGGCAGGCGATGTTCGCGCTCGGGCGCTGGGAGGAATTGCTGCCGCTGGAGCACTGGCCCGCCGGCGAGCCGGCCTATCCGGACCGCGCGGCGACGCTGATCGTCGAGGTCGCGGCGCTGGAGGGCGGGCCGGTGCTGGAGTTGTCCGGGCCGGGTATCGACGGCTCGGCGCGGCTGGCACCGGTGTTGCCTTCGGGCGCCGTGGCGGCGCTGCGAGCCAACGCGGCGCGGTTCCCGCTGGGGCTGGATTTCTTCTTCACGGCGGGGGGCCAGGTGGCGGGGCTGCCGCGCTCGACCCGGATCGGAGGCTAGCGGATGTATGTGGCGGTGAAAGGCGGCGAGCGGGCGATCGACAACGCCCATGCCTGGCTGGCCGAGGCGCGGCGCGGCGACCCGGCGGTGCCGGAGCTCACGGTGGCGCAGATCCGCGAGCAGATGGCGCTGGCGGTGGCAAGGGTGATGGCCGAGGGCTCGCTCTACGATCCCGATCTGGCGGCGCTGGCGATCAAGCAGGCCCGCGGCGACCTGGTCGAGGCGGTGTTCCTGATCCGCGCCTACCGCACCACGCTGCCGCGGTTCGGGGCCAGCGCTCCGGTGGAGACGGCGCGGATGGCCTGCATCCGGCGCATCTCGGCCACCTTCAAGGACGCGCCCGGCGGCCAGGTGCTGGGGCCGACCTTCGACTATACCCACCGGCTGCTGGATTTCGCCCTGATGGCGGAGGGGGAGGCGCCGGCGGCGCCGGAGGCCGAGCCGCTGGCGGCCGAGACGCCGCATATCACCGGGTTCCTCGGCCAGGAGGGGCTGATCCAGCAGGAGCCCGCCGGGGATGACGAGCCGCCCGACCTGACCCGCGCGCCACTGGACTTCCCGGCCCCCCGCGCCTTGCGCTTGCAGGCGCTGGCGCGCGGCGACGAGGGGTTCCTGCTCGGGTTGGCCTATTCGACCCAGCGCGGCTATGGGCGGACCCATGCCTTTGTCGGCGAATTGCGCATCGGCCTGGTGGCGGTCGAGATCGAGATCCCGGAATTGGGCTTCGCGGTGGAGATCGCCGAGGTGCAACTGACCGAGTGCGAGACGGTCAACCAGTTCAAGGGATCGAAGTCGGAACCTCCTCAATTCACAAGGGGTTACGGGCTTGTCTTCGGGCAGTCAGACAGGAAAGCGCTGGCCATGGCCCTGGTCGACCGGGCGCTGCGCTGGCGGGAACTGGGCGAGGATTTCAGCGGGGCTCCGGCGCAGGACGAGGAGTTCGTCATGTCGCACTGCGACAACGTGCGGGCGACCGGGTTCCTGGAGCACATCAAGCTGCCGCACTACGTCGATTTCCAGTCCGAGCTGGAACTGGTGCGCAAGATGCGCCGCGAAGCGGCACTGCGTGCCGCAGGGACCGACGCTGTTCCCTCCCCCCTCGTGGGGGAGGGTTAGGGAGAGGGGGATGGCGCGCAGCGACATTCCGGACTGGCAGCGCATGGCGGCGCGGCGGTTGCGCCGCGACATGACCGATGCCGAGCGCAAGCTCTGGCAGGTCTTGCGCGCGCACCGGTTTCGGGGAGCAAGGTTCCGGCGCCAGGCGCCGCTGGGCCCGTATATCGCCGACTTCGTCTGCCATGCGCTCAAGCTGGTGATCGAGGTCGATGGCGGGCGGCATTCCGGCTCGCAAAAGGACGCGGCTCGAGATGCCTGGTTGCACACGCAAGGTTACCGGGTGCTGCGGTTCTGGAACAACGAGGTGCTGGGCAACCTGGCGGGAGTGCTGGACAAGATCGGCCGCGAAATCGCGACCGCCCCCCCTCCCCATCCCTTCTCCGGGGCTTACGCCGCGCCACTGGCGCGACGGTCCTCTGCGAAGCCCACTAGGGGGGAGGGAGAGAGCGCCGCGCCCTTGGCGGGTGCCGCGTCTAAGCCGGAGGCGCCGGAATGAGCCGGACCGTGATCTTCGATGTCGGCGGCGTGCTGATCCATTGGGATATCCGGCTGGTCTATCGCGCCATGCTGCCGGACGAGGCCGCAATCGATGCCTTCCTGGCCGAAACCGGGTGGCATGACTGGAACCGGGACCTCGACCGGGGCGGGCGCTGGGACGACGCGGTCGAGGCGCTGTCGGCCCGTTTCCCACACCATCGGGCGCTGATCGAGGCGTCCCACCATCGCTGGCACGACGCGGTTCCGGGCGCGATCGAGGGGACGGTCGAGATTCTCGACGCGCTCCATCATGCACCGACACCGCTCGTTGCGATCACCAATTTTTCGGCCGAGAAGTGGCGCGAGACGCAGGATCGCTTTCCGTTTCTGAAAACGCATTTCCGCGATGTCGTGGTCTCCGGCGAGGAGCATCTGGTCAAGCCCGATCCGGCGATCTTTCGCCTCTGCCTGGAGCGCAACGGTCTGGAACCGCGCGACTGCATCTTCATCGACGACCTCCCGCACAATATCGCGGCGGCCGGTGCGCTCGGGATCGATGGCATCCTGTTCACCGGTGCCGATGCCCTGCGCCGCGATCTGGGCCAGAGGGGGTTTGCCCTGTGACCGCCCCCTACAACTTCGCCTATCTCGACGAGCAGACCAAGCGGATGATCCGCCGGGCGCTGCTGAAGGCGGTGGCCGTGCCGGGGTATCAGGTGCCGTTCGCCGCGCGCGAGATGCCGATGCCGTTTGGCTGGGGCACCGGGGGGGTGCAGGTGACGGCGGCCTGCCTGGTGCCCGATGACGTGCTCAAGGTGATCGATCAGGGGGCGGACGACACCACGAACGCTGTTTCGATTCGCAGGTTCTTCGAAAAGACCGCCGGGGTGGCGACGACCGAGGAAACCGGCGAGGCGACCATCATCCAGACCCGGCACCGGGTCCCCGAGCAGCCGCTGACCGGGGACCAGATCCTGGTCTACCAGGTGCCGATCCCGGAGCCGCTGCGGTTCCTCGAGCCGCGCGAGACCGAAACCCGGAAGATGCATGCGCTCGAGGAATACGGGCTGATGCATGTCAAGCTCTACGAGGACATCGCCCGGCACGGCCATATCGCCACCACCTATGCCTATCCGGTCAAGGTCGAGGGGCGCTACCTGATGGACCCCTCGCCGATCCCGAAATTCGACAACCCGAAGCTTTCCAGCAGTCCGGCGTTGCAACTGTTCGGCGCCGGGCGCGAGCAGCGCATCTACGCCCTCCCGCCCTACACGCAGGCGGTGAGCCTGGATTTCGAGGACCACCCCTTCGATCCCGGCACCTGGGACGACGATTGCGCGCTGTGCGGGGCGTCCGACAGCTATCTCGACGAGGTCATCACCGACGATGCCGGGGGGCGGATGCATGTGTGCTCGGACACCGCCCATTGCCGGGGGCGGCGCCGGCCGGGTCATG
>JACZTQ010000315.1 GCA_022573605.1 Pseudomonadota bacterium
TGCCCGAGTTGCTGGTCACGCGGGGGGCGCGCGGGGCCCGCTGGCGGGCCGGCGGGACGGTCCGCGAGGTCGCCGCCTTCGCGGTGACGCCGGTCGACACCACCGGGGCCGGGGACACCTTCCTCGGCGTCTTCCTGGCCGCGCGGGACGCTGGCGCGGCGCCGGAGGCGGCGCTCAAACAAGCAGCGGCGGCGGCGGCGCTCCAGGTGACCCGGCCCGGTGCGGCGGAGGCGATCCCGACGGCCGGCGAGGT
Organism: Pseudomonadota bacterium; assembly: GCA_022573605.1. Lineage (GTDB taxonomy): Bacteria > Pseudomonadota > Alphaproteobacteria > Rhodobacterales > Rhodobacteraceae > Thermohalobaculum. The sequence goes on from JACZTQ010000315.1 coordinate 254, forward strand.
GGCGGCGTTCCTGGCGGAGCGGGGCGCATGATCCCCCTGATCATCGACACCGATCCGGGCATCGACGACGCGATGGCGATCCTTTATGCCGCCGCCCATCCGGGGCTGGACCTGATCGGGCTGACCACCGTGTTCGGCAATGTGCCGGTCGCCACCGCGACCCGCAACGCGCTGTTCCTGGCCGAGTTGGCCGGGCTGGCGATCCCGGTGGCCGAGGGCGCGGCGGCGCCGCTGGTGCGGCCGTTGGCGCCGTATCCCGACTTCATCCACGGCGCCGAGGGGTTCGGCGACCTGCCCCCGGCGCGGCCCGCCGGCCGGGCCGATCCGCGCCCGGCGGCGCGGTTCCTCTGCGAGACGGTGGCGGCCCGCCCGGGCGCCGTGACGATCTGCGCCATCGGCCCGCTGACCAACCTGGCGGCGGCGCTGGCGCTGGACCCCTCGATTGCGCGGAACGTCGCCCGGGTGGTGGTGATGGGGGGTGCGGTGGCCTGCCCGGGCAACGTCACCCCCCGGGCGGAGGCCAATATCTTCAGCGACCCGCAGGCGGCGGCGGCGGTGCTGGGGGCCGGCTGGCCGCTGACGCTGGTCGGGCTCGACGTCACCAGGCAGGTGATCTGCACGGAAGAGGATTTCGCCGGGCTGGCCCGCGCCGCCCCGGTGACCGGCGGGTTCCTGGAGCGCGCGGCGCGGTTCTATCTCCGCTTCCACCGCGAGCGCCACGGCCGCGACGGCTGCACCATGCACGACCCCACGGCGGTGATCGAGATCACCGATCCGGGGCTGTTCGAGACCCGCGAGACGGCGCTGGCGGTGACCCTGGAGGGTCGGGCGGCGGGCCGCACCCGGCTCGCCTCGGCAGGACCGGCGGTGCGGGTCTGCCTGGTCCTCGACGCGGGCGCGGTGCGGGCACGCTTTCTGGCGGTGACCGGCAAGGCCGACGCGGCCCGGTAGGGTGCGCATTTTGCGCACCCCTGTTGAGGGCTGGGCCGCGGCGCGGTGCGCAGAATGCGTACCCTACGGACCGTGGTGCCCGCACGACATGGTTCCAGAGCGCCGGAATGTGCTCTAACATGACCAAAACGCGGCACCGCCGCTGGCAACAGGGAGAGAAACAATGCGCCTGAAACATCTCATCGCGGGGCTCGCCCTCGCCGCCATGGCCACCATCGCGCAGGCCGCCGAGTTCAAGCCCGCCGTGGTCTTCGACATGGGCGGCAAGTTCGACAAGTCGTTCAACGAAGGCGTCTGGGCCGGGGTCAAGAAGTTCATGGACGAGACCGGCATCGAGGTGATGGAGTTCGAGGTCACCAACGAGACCCAGCGCGAGCAGGCGATGCGGCGCATGGTCCAGAAGGGCGCCACCGTGGTGCTGGGGGTGGGCTTCGCCCAGGCCGACGCCATCGACGCGGTCGCCGCCGACAACCCCGATGTGCAGTTCGCCATCATCGACGTGTACTGGCTCGACCGGCCCAATCTGCGCCAGTACCGGTTCAAGGAGCACGAGGGCAGCTACCTGGTCGGCGTCGCCGCCGCGCTGACCTCGAAGACCGGCAAGGTCGGCTTTGTCGGCGGCATGGACATCCCGCTGATCCGCAAGTTCGCCTGCGGCTACGTGCAGGGCGCCACCGAGGCCAAGCCCGGAACCGTGGTGATCCAGAACATGACCGGCGCCACGCCCTCGGCCTGGAACGACCCGACCAAGGGGGCGGAGCTGGCCCAGAGCCAGATCGACCGCGGCGCCGACGTGATCTACCACGCCGCCGGAGGCACCGGGCTGGGGGTGATCCGGGCCGCGGCGGATGCCGGCAAGCTGGCCATCGGGGTCGACTCGAACCAGAACGGGCTGGCGCCGGGGCAGGTGCTGACCTCGATGCTGAAGCGGGTCGATGTCGCCGCCTATGATACCCTGCGCGACGCCCTGGACGGCAACTTCACCGCCGGCGTGGTCTCGCTGGGGCTGGCCGAGGGCGGGGTCGACTGGGCCCAGGACGAGCACAACGCCGATCTGGTGACGGACGCGGTGCGCGCCGCGGTCGAGCAGGCCAAGGCCGAGATCATCTCGGGCGCGATCGTGGTGCACAACTACGAGGATGACTCCAACTGCCCGTTCTGAGGCTTCGCGAGGTGCGGGCGGGGGCTGGAAGCTGCAATGTCCCGGGCTCGACCCGGGGCCTCGCCCCGCTGGGCGCGGCGCCCGGCGTAGGGCGCATCTCGATGCGCCGCCGCGGCCGGGCCGGGAGATGGCGGAACAAGTTCCGCCCTACGGGGTGGCGCGTGGAGTTTCCCGATGCCCCGGACGTGATCCGGGACCTCGACCCGCTGGGCGCTGACCATCGAGGTCCCGGCGCGAGGCCGGGACATTGGTTGCTATCCGGGAACGCCTTCGGCGTCCCCCCCTCTCCAGCTCTCCCCCACCCCCTTGCCAGAACTGGGGGGGGAGAGGGGCGCATCGTGGCAACGCCGGGCGACAGGCGATGACCGGGGCCGCACCCCCCGCCGTCCGCTTGACGGGAATCTGCAAGAATTTCGGAGGTGTGCGGGCGAACCGTGATGTTTCGCTGGAAGTGGCGGCGGGCACCATCCACGGCATCATCGGCGAGAACGGGGCCGGCAAGTCGACCCTGGTCAGCATCCTCTACGGCTTCTACGCAGCGGATTCCGGGCGCATCGAGATCGACGGCCGGGTCGTGCGGATCGAGACCTCGGCCGATGCCATCCGGCTCGGCATCGGCATGGTGCATCAGCATTTCATGCTGGTGCCGACCTTCACCGTGCTGGAGAACGTGATGCTGGGGGCCGAGGGCGGGGCGATGCTCAGGGGCGGCATCGCCGCGACCCGGGCCGAGCTGGCGCGGCTCGGCCGCGAGCACGGGCTGGAGATCGATCCGGACGCGGTGGTCGGCGATCTGCCCGTCGGGTTGCAGCAGCGGGTCGAGATCCTGAAGGCGCTCAAGCGCGGGGCGCGGATCCTGATCCTCGACGAGCCGACCGGGGTGCTGACCCCGGACGAGACCGGCCGGCTGTTCGACATCCTGCGGGCGCTGAAGCGCGACGGGGTGACGATCCTGCTGATCACCCACAAGCTGCGCGAGATCATGGCGGTGACCGACGCGGTCTCGGTGATGCGCCGGGGCGAGATGGTCGGGCATCGCACCCCGGCCACCACCACGCGCGAGGAACTGGCCGAACTGATGGTCGGGCGCAAGGTCCAGCTGAGGTCGCCCCGGTGGCGGCCGAGCCGGGGCCGGTGGCGCTGGCGGCCGAGGGGTTGTCCTGGCGCGACGCG
>JACZTQ010000316.1 GCA_022573605.1 Pseudomonadota bacterium
GCAGCGGCATCGTCGTGCTGGCGACACCGGAAATCGCCGGCCTTCCGGCGGTCATCTCCGGCCTCGTCGCGGCAGGCGGCATGGCAGCCGCCATGTCGACGGCCGACGGCCTGCTGCTGGCCATCGCCAACGCGCTGAGCCACGATCTCTACTACAAGATCATCGACCCCAAGGCGGACACCAAGACCCGCCTGATCGTGGCCCGTATCCTGCTGATCGTAATCGGCGTGGCGGGCGCCTTTGTCGCCAGCATGAAGCTGACCGGCATTCTGGGCGCGGTGGCCTGGGCCTTCTGCTTCGCTGCCTCCGGCCTGTTCTTCCCGCTGGTGCTTGGCATCTGGTGGAAGCGGGCCAACCGGCCCGGGGCCATCGCCGGCATGGTGCTGGGCTTTACCGCCGGGGCCGGCTACCTGATCTACATTCAGAACGGCGGGACCCAGATTCTCGGTCTCGACGGTCTGAGGTTTGCCATCATCGGCATGCCGGTCAGCCTGGTCGCCATGGTGGTGGTCAGCCTGATGACCGAGGCGCCCGATGCGGAAACGCAGCAGATGGTGGATGACATCCGGGATCCGACCGGCAAGGCGATCCTGGCCCAGGATCACTGACCGGGACACCATATGATTTTCGGGGGCGGGATTTGCCATCCCGCCCCCGATGCCGTTTGAAAGGGCGCGATACCGATGCAGGGAACCCTTGAAGCCTTCTCCGTCTGGGTGATCGTGCTGGACTACACCCTCGGCATGGTCATGTACACGCTGGTCGGACGCGTCGCGATGAACCTGTTTCTGCCGATCGATTCCGAGTTCTTTTTCATGAAGGTCTTCGTTCGCGCCACCAACCCGATCCTGAAAATCTTCAAATGGGTCACGCCGGGGTTTCTGCTCGAACCGCTCGTGCCGCTGTATGTCGCGTGGTTCTTCTTCGCGTTCCGGTTCTATCTCATGCCCTGGCTGCTGGGATATTCGGTCATGGGCATGCTGTCGTTCCCGCTCGAGGGCGAGATCGCGCGCATGATCTATCAGACCTTCAACAAGTAGGGCTGTCCGCCCTGATCCCGACGGCCCTCCCCCCCCAACCCCCTCCCAGAGGGAGGGGGAGAGGCGCCGCCGGCGCCATTCGCGCGCCCCTCTCCCTGCGGGAGAGGGGACGGGGGAGAGGGTCGTGACGATGCCGCCGGGTGCTACGCGGCTCAAGCGAAGCCGGCGCGTTTCACCTCAATCCTCGGCCGCGCCGAATTCCTCGTCGATCGCGTTCTGTCTCGAGGCATACCAGAAGATCAGCACGACGAAGACCACCAGCGAGCCCTGCGAGGCCATGTAGAAGCCGAGCGGGAAGCCGATGAACACGATGCCGTTCAGCGCACCGACGAACATGTGGATGACGAACGAGAAGACCGCCCACAAGACCAGGCAGATCCACATCAGGGTGCGGGTCTTGGCCCAATGCGCTCCCGCGGCTTCCGGAGAGATCTGATCGGGCATTGACGCCTCCCAAGCCTGCGTCCCCGGGACCGAAAGGCCCGGCACGCGCCGGTTTCCCCCCGCCCCTTGCTCTTGCATTTGGCGCGGAGACCCCCGATTAATCCGATAACACGGGCCGCGTGTCAACAAGTCGACCATGATTGCCGGCGCAGGCGGTGGTGGAGAGCCGGGCGATGAACTTCCTGAAACTGCTCACCATCGGAGCGCGCAAAGGCCGGGTCCGGACCCTTCCCGAGCTTGCCGCCGCGATCGGCGAGGGCGCGGCTTATCTGGCCCAGGGGGCGAGCTATTCCTACATCCGCGCCCGCGCCGGGACGATGGGGCCGCGGCTGATGCAGGACGCCGGCTTCGGCGCCGGCCTGGAGCGCTGCAAGTGGGAGGGGTTCGCCGCCATCGCCGGCGACCTGATCCTGATCGTCGAGACCGAGTTGCGCCGCCACGGTTTGACTCCCGGGGGCGCGGGAGGCGCCGCCCTCTGGCGCCGCCTCTACCGCGAGGTGCTGGCGGCGCAGGCGATGCCGGAGCACCGGGCGGAGACCGGCTGGGCCGACGTTGTGGCCGCGTTCGACCTGGCGCTGGATGCCCATCTCGCCCTGCCCGCGCGCGGCGTCGCGGAGCTCTGCGCGCATGGCGCCGGGGTGCTGCTGGCGTTCGCGCCGGTCGAGGCGGCGATCCGCGACCTCGACCGCGAGATGGTGCTGAACAACGTCACCTTCCGGTTCATCGACCAGGTCGATGCGCTGCGGGCCCGGGCCGACTGGCCGGCGCTGGCCTCGGCGATCCGGCTCGCGGCGGCGGAGCCGGCCCGGTGACCGATCTCAAACGCCCCGCACGCATCGACCCCGCCACGCCGCTGCTGGCGCTCGACATGGTGGTGCTCGACACCGAGACCACCGGGCTGAACGTCGCCACCGACCGGCTGGTGCAGATCGGCGCGGTGCGGATGCGCGGCGCGGAGCCGCGCCACGACGAGACCCTGGACCTGAAGGTCGATCCGGGGGTGCCGATCCCGCCCGATTCGACCCGCATCCATCACCTCGCCGACGCCGACGTGGCCGGCGCTCCGGCGACGGCCGAGGCGATGGCGCGCCTCGCCGGCTTCATCGGCGACGCCGTGGTGGTCGGGCACAACACCCATTTCGACCTGGCGATCCTGCGCCACGAGGCCGACCGCCACGGCCTCGAGTGGCGCGAGCCGAGGGCGCTGGACCTGGCGCTGATCGGTGCGGAACTGGAGCGGGGACGGATCGACAACTCGCTCGAGGCGCTGGCGCTGAGCCACGGCGTCGAGGTCACCGGGCGCCATACCGCGCTGGGCGACGCGCTGGTGACGGCGCGCCTCCTGGCGGCGATGCTCGGGCCGCTGCGCCAGCGGGGCGTGCGCACTCTGGCCGAGGCGGAGGCGTTCCAGCGCCGCCCGCGCGAGCTGATCGAGCAGCAGCGCAAGGCGGGCTGGTTCGCCGTCCCCGGCGAGCGCCCGGATTTCCTCGCCGCGGCGGCGGCGCTGCCGAACGTGCAGCGCGCCATCGACAGCTTCATCTACCGCCACCGGCTGGCCGACGTGATGGGCGCGCCGCCGATCACCGTGACGCCGCGGGCGACCCTGCTGGAGACCGCCGCGGTGATGCGCGAGCACGGCATCGGCTGCGTCGTGGTCGAGCCGCTGGCGAATGGCGGCGGCGGTTTTGTCTCCGAGCGCGATGTTCTCTATGCCTTCGCCGAGCGCGGGAAGGAGGCGGCCGGGCTACCGGTCAGCGCGGTGATGAGTGCGCCGGTGATCGCCATGCCCGAGGACAGTTTCCTCTACCGGGCGCTCGGGCTGATGGCCCGGCGCGGGCTGCGCTACCTGGCCGCGACCGGGGCCGATGGCGCGGTCTCGGGGGTCTTCACCCTGCGTTCGCTGCTGCGCGAGCGGGCGCTGGCGAGCCTGTCGCTGGGCGACCGGATCGCGGCGGCCGAGGACAGCGCCACCCTGGCCCGGGTGCAGGCCGAGCTGCCGGGGGTGGCCGGCGCCCTGCTGGCCGACGGGCTCG
>JACZTQ010000036.1 GCA_022573605.1 Pseudomonadota bacterium
GCGCCCGGAATTGGGCGCGCGGGAGCCGGGGGCGGGGGGGGGTGCCACCGTGTTGTCGGTGGCCGAGGGGGCGTTCGACTATGTCGACGTGGTCGGGGAGGTGATGGTGGGGGACCGCAAGATCGTCTCGGAGGGGGTGGTGATCGGGGGCCGCTGGTGGCACCCGCGCTGACGGGAAGTTACCGGTCGGCGTCCGGCCCGGAGGCCAGCTCGGACGGATCCTCGCCATGTCCGGTAAATTGGTTGCGAAGCGGCTCCACCCAGGTGGAGGCCGGCGGGGTCCCGACGAAACCGTCGATCTCGGGAACGCAGGCTTCCTTCCTGTGCCAGTAGCCATAGCCCTCCGGGCAGGCGATGCAGCCGGCCACGGCGACCGGCGCCACGCCGGCGGTGGCGATCAGGGCAAACAGTGCAATTGCCAGGCGCATGGGGTGTTTCGGTTCCTGCTCCGTGGTTCCGGCTGGCGAGGATATTAACCGGTCGCGGCGACGGCGTCCACCGACAAGGCGCGGGCGGTGCGTTCCAGCCAGCGCGCGGTGCGCAGCAGCGGGCCGTCGGCGCCGCGCGGGCCGGTGAGTTGCACGCCCAGCGGCAGGCCGTCGACCTCGAGCAGCGGCAGGGTCACGCAGGGCACCCCGGTGTAGGTCCACAAGGCATTGAAGGTGGCCGCGCCGGTGAAGCGCAGGCCTTTGGGCGCCGGGCCGGGCGAGGCCGGGGTCAGGATGGCGTCGAAACGGGCGAAGATCGGGGCCAGGGCCGCGCCGGCGACCTCGCGCCGGGCGACCGCCTCGCGGTAGCGCGCGGAGGAAATCTCGCGGCCCTCGGCAACGTGCTGGGTCAGGCGGGGGCTCATCAGCGGGCCGTAGCGGTCGCTCAAGGGACCGTAGTGGCGGGCCATGCCGTAGAGCTGGGCGGTGCGGTGCCAGGTCCAGGCATCGATCAGGTCGTCGGGCAGGGCGACCTCCTCGCAATCGGCGCCGAGGCTGGCGGCGAAACCCTCCAGGGCGGCGTGCATCCGGGGTTCTCCCCGGTGCCAGACCGGCGTTCTGACGAAGGCGAGGCGGGGCCGCCGCGGCGGCGCCTCCATGGCGCTGCGGTGCAGCTTCGGGTGCGGGTGGTGGGTGCAGTCCGGGTCACGCTGGTCCGGACCGATCAGCGCATCGGCGAGGCAGGCCAGGTCCTCGACCGAGCGGCCATAGGTTCCGATGGTGTCGAGCGGGTCGGACTGGGGCAACATGCCGGTGCGCGAGATCAGGCCGAAGGTGGGTTTCAGGGCATGGATGCCGCAATAGCTCGCCGGCCGGATCACCGAGCCGCCGGTCTGGCTGCCGAGTGCCGCCGGGACCATGCCGGCGCGCACCGCCGCCGCCGAACCCGACGACGAGCCGCCCGGCGTGTGGGCCGGATCGACCGGGTTGCGGGTCTTGCCGGCGGCCCGGTTGGCAAGCTCGGTGGTCACCGTCTTGCCCATGATGATCGCGCCCGCGTCGCGCAGCGCACGGACGCATTGGGCGTCCTCGGTGGGGCGGCGCCCGGCATGGCCGAGGAAACCGTTCTCCGTCGGCATGTCGGCGGTATCCATGATGTCCTTGATACCAACCGGCACGCCGTGGAGCGAGCCGATGGTCTGGCCGTCCGCCTGCCGGGCGTCGGTGGCGCGGGCCTGGGCCAGGGCGAGTTCGGGGTCGAGGAAAGTCCAGGCCTGGACCTGCGGCTCGCGGTCCTCGATGCGCGCCAGGCAGGCGGTGACCAGGGCCTCGGAGGTGAGCTCTCCGGCGGCGATCAGGCGGGCGGCTTGAGCCGTGCCGAGATCGGCGGGGTCAGCCATCGGCGGGGCCGAGATAGTCCGCCGTCCAGCGCTCGTAATCGGCGCGCCGGGTGACCTGAGCCATCAGCTCCTTCGAGGCCAGGCCGGACAGGCTGGCGGGCTCGGCGCCGTCGCGCAGCGCCTTCAGCGTGGCGTGCATGGCCTGGACCGCGGCGGGCAGCGTGGGGTGGCCGCGCAGGCAGATTTTCACCTGGTGGGAGGCCAGCTCCGCCGCGCTCATGGTGCGCCAGGCGGGACCGGCCATGACCATCGGCAGCGAGACCGCATCGGCCAGCGCCTCGACCTCGGCGCGGCTGGTGATGCCGAGCAGGAACAGGGCATCGACCCCCGCCGCCTGGTAAGCGCGGGCCCGGGCAATGGCGTCATCGAGGCCGGTCACCCCGGCCGCACTGGTGCGCCCGACGATGACCAGGGAGGGGTCGGCGCGGGCGGCGACGGCGGCTTTCATCTTGCCCACCCCCTCGTCCAGCGACAAGAGGCGGGTTGCGTCGCCCTGGCCGAAGGCCTGGGGCAGTGCGGTGTCCTCGATGGTCAGGGCGGCGACCCCGGCGGTCTCCAGTTCCTCGACCGTGCGCATGACCTTGAGGGCGTTGCCGTAGCCGTGGTCGGCATCGACCATGAAGGGCAGCCGGCTGGCGCGCGAGATGCGCCGGGCTTGCTCGGCGAACTCGGTCAGGCTCAGCACCATCAGGTCGGGCGCGCCGAGCACCGCCAGGGAGGCGGCCGAGCCCCCGAGCATGCCGATCTCGTAGCCCAGGTCCTCGGCGATGCGGGCCGAGAGGGCGTCGAAGATCGAGGCCGGGACCAGGCAGCGATCGGTCTCGAGATGGGCGCGGAAGCGTTCGCGGCGGGCGGTCGGGGTCATGTGGCGGGCTCCTCCGGCTTGATCGGGGCGGATGCTATGTTAGCGTTGCGGGGAAGGGAACCGCAGGAGATATCCTCACGCTGATGACTGCCGCCGAGCAGAGCACCGGCAAGACCGTCAACCGGATGCTGCATATCTAGCGCCGCGCACCGGTCGAGCGGTTGCTGGACGGTGCGTCCTGCATGTGGGCGACAAGGTCTCGAAACATCCGGGGCGCTGCTGCCCGGTGGGCTGTCAGGTGCTGGAGACGCCGGAGTTGGGTGGGGCAACTAAGCAGCCTATGTTTGCGGCAGAATAGTCTTTGCCGACCTTCTCTGTTGTTTCGAAATCACTGACTTGGTTTTGAGCAACGGGTGCGACCCTTTGAAATCGCGAGAAGAATCCATGCGGAACACACCAGTTCGAATCACTTGCATGGCCTCGCTCGGCATATCGAAAGTATTTGCAACAGTCTGGTATCCGAAGTGCTGGTAGCGTTGAATCAGACTCATCCACTGTCTTCGCCGCTCATATGCGGCGATATGCCGATTGGCAAAAATGGCTTGGCGTTTGTTCAACTCATCGACTGCATCTTCAGATACAAAGTCGTCGATTTGCAGGCCCCATACCCCCAATAAGTAGTAATCCTTTGAGAGCGGGAAGCCAATTTCGCACGCCCCACCCCCCATCGGGATACCGTACGCACCGAAATCCTTGCCCGGATGGACGATGGTCATCGGGTGATCTGACAAGATGACCCGCCGACGAGGTGACTTCACTAAACACCACCCAAAACCTGATCCGAGGACTCTCTGCGTGGTCTCCACCATGCCTGCGACGGCCTGAAGATAGACAACATTATTAATATCGATACTGATCACGCCCTCGGTAATGAGGTCTGTGATTGTTTTTCCAGGAAATCCCGGCATCGGACCGATTTCATCAAACTTACCATGTTGATCCATGAGACGCGTTGCTGTTTGAGTATGTTGCCGCCTGTTTTCAATAATTCCTGCTTGAACCGCTGGATTTCGGATTCGGGACAGCGCCACGTATCCAGTTATCCGGGCTATGTCTTCGTAATAGATGCGACCATTCTGTATAGTTCGAGCGATTGAGGGGAAAGTTTCATTTTCGAATTTTGTTATTAACTCTTCGAACTGCGTGTCTACTCCTTCCGGGATTTCATACGAATACAAATCCTTTTGTTTGAATATGGATTCGGGAGTCATTTGGAACTCCCTCCCATCCGTCGAGTAGATCCAAACCGTTCCGTCACTTCCCACAAACTGTCGAATGTGTTCTGCTTGGACGAAATGATGTTTTCTCGGCTGCGACATGATGCAGTCTAGTTAAGAATCGGGGGCTCAAAATCAATATCACTCTGCGAGGTAGAACTGGGCTCGGCCTATAAGGGGATGCACATGACCCACCCCACCGTCCTCCGCCGCGAAACACAGGCGCTGGTGTTCGACCAGTATGGCACCATCGTCGACATGCAGGGCGGGCTGGTGGCGGCGGTGACGCCGTTCCTGCGCGCCAAGGGCTGGGAGGGCGAGCCGCACCGCTTCGTCACCTGGTGGCGCCGGACCCATTTCGAGAACTCGATGATCGATGCGCTGTGCGGGGGCGATCACACGCCCTACCGCGAGATCGGGCGCCGCGCGGTGAGCTTCGTGATGGATCGCTGCGGGATTGACTATACCGGGGACGAGGTGCGCCGGCTGGTCAGCGAGATCGAGCGGTTGAAGCCATTTCCGGACGTGGTCGCGGGGCTGGAGCGGTTGCGCGGCGCGGGGTATGGGCTGCATATCCTGTCGAACGGGGACCCGGACATGCTTGAGGCGGCCGGGCCGCATATCGGGTTTGCCTTCGACAGCCGGATCAGCGTGCGGGAGGCCGGGTATTTCAAGCCCGCCTGGCAGACCTACGCCAAGGCCGGGGAGCTGATCGGGCTGGAGCGCTCGGCGCTGTTGTTCGTCGCCAGCCATGCCTTCGACTGCGTCGGGGCCAAGAGCTACGGCATGCGCACCGCGTTCATCGACCGGCGCGCACGCCCGTTCGGCGAGACGCCGCACCGGCCGGACCTGGTGGTGGCGGATTTCAAGGAGCTGGCGGAGGTGATGGTTTGACGGCGTGGATGGCGGGTCGAGACCCGCCCTTGCATATTGTCTTGGCCCCGATTGCTTGGTTGACTGGGGTGTGCGAGAGGGGTTGCAACCCCTCTCGCGCGGACGGATCGGGCCGTGCCCGCCCTTGGCGATCATGCGCCGTCTGTAGCAGGGCCGGTCCGTCCTTATCGGCTGCGGTCTGGACATAAGGAGGGGCACAATGGCCCGTATGCAAGGCAAGACGACATCCGACATCTCTCAGCTTTTCGCAGGAATCGACGTAAGTAAAGCACATCTTGATCTTCGGCTCTCATGCGAGGGGAAGTCGCGGCGCTTCGCCAATGATCCGGCGGGGTTCGCGGCGATCGACGCACATCTCAGGGCGCGGGCGGCGACGCCGTGCCTGGTCGTGCTGGAGCCGACCGGGCGCTATCATTTCCCGGTCTGGCGGGCGCTGCACGAGGCGGGTCACGGGGTCGCGCCGCTGAACCCGCTGCATGTGCGGCGCTTCGCCGAGAGCGACGGGGAACTAACCAAAACGGACGCGATCGACGCTGCCGTCCTGGCCCGGATGGCGGCGGAGCGCCGCCCGGCCGCGAAGCTGCCGCCAAGCGAAGAACAGTTGCGCCTCAAGGCGTTGACAACCTCCATCGCCGACAGGATCGACCGGCGCGCGGCGCTCAAAGGCCAGCGCGCCGCGGCCCGCGACTCGCTGATCGCAAGCTCGACGAGGCCGAGATCGCCCAACTCACCGACGCCATCGGCGTCCTCAAGGCCGAGCGCGCCCGGCTGATCAACGCCAATCCCGAGAGCGCCCGGGTGAGCGAGATTCTCTGCTCCATGCCTGGCATTGGCGAGGCCTCCGCCCACCGGGTCATCGCCGAGATGCCCGAGATCGGAACCCTCGACAAGAAGCAGGTGGCCGCACTTCTCGGCACAGCACCCAGGGCCAATCAGAGCGGCAAACGCGACAAACGCCGCCGCACCAAGGGCGGCCGAAGGCGCCTGCGCGCCGCCCTCCATATGCCCGCACTCGTGGCCTCGAACGCCAACCCGGACCTCAAGGCCTTCAAGCAGCGGCTCAAGGCCAAGGGCAAGAGCAACGGGGTCATCCGCACCGCAATCCTGCGAAAACTCATCATCCTCGCAAACGCTCTCGTCGCACAAAATCGAACGTGGACCCCCAAAATGCCCTTGACCTGAATACATAAGGCTACGGGCCGCTTGTAGGGCGGGTCTTGACCCGCCGGTTTCATTCGCCGTAGCGAAGTTGCTGCGGGCGGCTTTCGAATGGCCGAAAACCAGAACATTGGGGGAGTGCGCGGCGGATGGGTGAACTGGTCGGCAACCGTACGGTGAGGGAGTTCGTCGATGCCCATGCGGCGGCGCAGCCGGAGGGGCTGTTCCTGATTACCCCGGATACCGGGGTGCGGGTGACCTGGCGGGAACTCAAGGATAGATTAAATTCATTTGCCAATGCCTTGACTGAATTGGGTATTTTCCACCAGCAAACCGTCTCTGTGATGATGGCCAACAGCTGGAGCTCGGTGCTCGTGATCCTCGGCACGCTCTATGGCGGGCGGATCACGGCGCCGGTCAACCTGGCCGCCGGGGACCCCCAGATCGGCTACCTGATCGAGCACTCCGAGACCGGGATCATCTTCGTCGGCCCGGAGCAGGAGGCGCGGCTCGGGGGTATCCTGGAGGGCGTGGCGCGGCCGGTGCGGGTGATCCCGTGCGATCCCGTCACCGGGCCGGTCTGGCCGCAGGAGGTGACCGGGGCCCCTGCCCCGGTCCCCGCCCATGACAATCGCATCGACGGGTTGCTGATGTATACCTCCGGCACCACCGGCAACCCGAAAGGTGCGGTGCTGCGCCAGCGCGCGCCGCTGTGCGGCGGCGAGAACGCGATCATCGCCCATCAGCTTGGCCCCGACGACCGGACGCTGTTGGTGCTGCCGCTCTATCATATCAACGGGTTCTGCGTTTCGCTGATGAGCACGCTAGTGGGGGGGCTATCGATGGTGGTGCCGTCGCGCTTCAGCGTCAGCGGGTTCTGGGGGCAGGTGATCGGGCACGGCTGCACCTGGTTCTCGGCCGTGCCGACCCAGTATCAATACCTGCTGCGGGCAGCCGAGGCCGATGGGCCGCCGCCGCGCGACAAGCTCAGCCATGTGCGGTTCGCCCGCTCGGCCTCGGCGCCGCTGTCGCCGGAGGTGCACAAGGCCTTCGAGGAGCTGTTCGGGCTGGTGCTGATCGAGACCATGGGACTGACCGAGACCTCGGCCCAGATCACCGCCAACCCGATGCCGCCGGGGGCGCGCAAATACGGCTCGCCGGGCAAGTCCTGGGGCAACGAGGTGGCGATCCTCGGGGCGGACGGCGGCGAGGTGGCGCGCGGGACCGGCGGCGAGATCGCGGTGCGCGGCGACAACGTGTTCCGGCTCTATCTGAAGGACCCGGAGGCGACGCGGGAGGCATTCACGGATGACGGCTGGTTCCTGACCGGCGATCTCGGGCGGATGGACGCGGACGGCTATGTCCATGTCACCGGGCGGCGGAAGGAACTGATCATCAAGGGCGGCGAGAACATCGCCCCGCGCGAGATCGACGAGGCGCTGCTTACGCACCCGGAGGTGCTGGAGGCGGCGGCCTTCGCGGTGCCTTCGGTCGACTACGGCCAGACCGTCGAGGCGGCGGTGCGACTGACCGAGGGGGGAACGGTAAGCGAGGCGGAATTGCTGGCGCTGTGCCGGACCCGGGTCGGGAAGTTCAAGGCGCCGGACCGGGTGCATATCCTGCCCGACCTGCCGAAGGGGCCATCGGGCAAGGTGCAGCGGATGAAGCTGGCGGAGATGGTGGGGTGAGGGTTGGCGGTGGGAATGGCGGGTCGAGACCCGCCCTACGGGGTGCGGGCGACGTTGAACCGGCGCGATCCGTCCCATGCGGCGGACGCAGGTACGGGGGAAGGCGGCGCCGGTGGGGGTTTGAGAGGGTGGCAAGGGCGATGGCGGGTCAAGACCCGCCCTACGGGCCAGCTTGTAGGGCGGGTCTTGCCCCGCCATTCCCCAGGTCGCTCGTAGGGCGGGTCTTGCCCCGCCATTCCCCGGGCCGCTCGTAGGGCGGGTCTTGACCCGCCATTGTCCGCGTCGCCGCCGGAACTCAGGCGGCGACGTCTCCGCGCGGCGGGTAGTTGCGCTGTTTCGCCATCTCGAAGGCATCGAGAAGCTGCTCGGCGGTCGGGCGCAGGAACGGGAAAGTGTTGATCGACGAGCCCCAGAGCACCCCGTCGCGCCGGATCAGGAACACCGCCGCCTCGACGAAAAGCGCCGGCTCGGCCTCGCGGATGGTCTGCGAGATGTTCAACCCCAGCGAGCGCGCCGTGGCGATCGGCAGGTCGTAGCCGACCGCCATGCCGCCCAGGCCCCAGTCGGCAACCGCTTTCTCGGCGCGGTCGCGGGGATCGGTCGAGATCGAGACGACCTCGACTCCGATTGCGTCGAAGCGCGCCTTGTGGGCGACGATGTCGCCGAGCTGGCGCGCGCAGCGCGGGCAGTGCAGCCCGCGGTAGACGTTGAGCAGGGTCATGAAGCCGGGACTGAATTCGCCCGTGTTCACCCGCCCGCCCCCGGCGCGCGGCAGGTCGAGTTGCGGGAAAGGCTGGCCGGGGATCAGGTGGTTGGTCATGGTCGTCTCCGGTTTGTGTAGGGTACGCATTTTGCGCACCATTCGAGTCAGTGGTGCGCAGCATGCGCACCCTACCGAGATCCCTCAATCCGCGTTCAGCACCACGCGGCCGGTGATCTTGCCGGCCTTGAGGTCGTCCAGGGTCCGGCTGACCTCGCCGAGCGGGCGCGAGGAGACCGGGATCTCCTTGATCTTGCCCGCCTTGACCAGCTCGATCAACTCGCGCAGGTCGCGGCACGAGCCGACATAGGAGCCCCGGATGGTCAGGTATTTTTGCGCCAGCCAGGGCAGCGGCATCTTCAGGTCGCCGCCGTAGAGGCCGACCACGACGTAGCGGCCCATCTTGATCAGGGCGTGGATCGCCAGGCGCGAAGTCGAGGGCGCGCCCACGGTGTCGACCACCCCGAGCAGTTGGTTGCCGGTGATCCGGCGCAACTCCTCGAGCGCGTCCTCGCGGGAGCCGTCGAGCACCGCGTCGGCGCCCATCTCGGCGGCGGCCTGCAACTTGCGCTGGTCGATGTCGATCGAGACGATGCGCTCGAAGCCGAGCGCCCGGGCGATGCCGACGGCGTTGAGGCCGAGGCCGCCGGCGCCCATCACCGCGAGCCATTCGCCTTGGTGCAGTTGCCCGACCTTCTTCAGGGCGTTGTAGACGGTGACGCCGGAGCACGAATAGGGGGTCACGGTGTCGAGGTCCAGACCCTCGACATCGACCAGGAATTTGGGGTGGTCGATCAGCACATGGGTGGCGTAGCCGCCGTCGCGGATCACCCCCAGCGCCCGCATCCGGGTGCATTCGTTCTCGTCCCCGGCGTTGCAGGCGCGGCAGTCGCCGCAGCCGATCCAGGGATGCACCAGCATGGTTTGGCCGATCAGGGTGTCCCCCGAATCCGGCCAGGCCTCGGGGCCGGCGGCGATCACCTCGCCGAGGATTTCGTGCCCCAGCGCCATGGGCAGTTTCATGCCCCGGTCCGCCATGCGCAGCTTGCCCTCCTCGCCGAGGTCGAAGTAGCCCTCGGCGATGTGAAGGTCGGAATGGCAGACCCCGGAGCGGCGCACCCGGAGCAGGACCTCGGTGCCGGCGGGCTCGGGCATGGGGCGCTGGCGGGCCACCAGCGGCTGGCCGAATTCGACCAGGTCGTAGCTTGTGTAGGTGGTCATGGGTGTCTCCCTGTTCCTGGAGGGGTGGCGGAGTTGAATGGCGGGTCGAGACCCGCCCTACGGGCCGCTTGTAGGGCGGGTCTTGACCCGCCACTATGGTGCATTGCCCTACTTCCCATACTTCGCCCAATAGGGGCCGAACAGCGCCTCCTCGGAGGGCCTGTCCTCCGGGATCGTGGTCACCAGGTGGGTGATGTTGATGAAATGACGCCAGTTCAGGTTCTCGCTGATCGAGTTCCCCGCCCAGGTGCCGCAGCCCATCGAGAGGGTGAACGGGAGCCCGTTGTCGAAGCTGCCGCCGTTGGCGAAGGTGTGGGCCTGGTTGACCAGCACCCGGACCACGTCGAGCTCTGCGGCCAACGCCCGGGCGCGTTCGGGCAGTGCCGTGTGGATGCCGCAGGAATGGCCCATGCCCTGGTGGGTCAGGAGGTCGTGGACCAGCCCTTTGGCGTGATCGAAGTCGCGGGCGCGGTAGACGGTGAGGACCAGCGACAGCTTCTCGCCGGAAAGCGGGTAGGCGTCGCCGATGCCGGTCTCCTCGACCATGAGGAACCTGGCGGCGGCGACCTCGGGGCCGAGCCCGAAGGCGTCGGCCAGCACCGCCATGTCGCGGGCGATCAGGTGGCGGTTGAGATGGCCGTCGCGCCACAGGGTGTCGATGACCCGTCGGCGCTCCTCGCCGGTGGCCAGATAGCCCCCTGCCCGTTCCAGCGCGGCGATGGCGGCGTCATGGATTTCGTCGAGCAGGACCACCGCGTTCTCGGACGAGCACGAGGTGGCGTTGTCGAACACCTTCGAGCGCATGATCTTGCCGGCGGCATCGTCGAGGTCGGCGGTCTCGTCGACGATGACGGGGACGTTGCCCGCGCCCACGCCGATGGCCGGGGTGCCGGAGGAATAGGCCCGGCGCACGTTGTTCTGCGAGCCGGTCACCACCACCAGGTCGGCCAGGGTCATCAGCGTGCTGGTGGCGGCCTTTTCGATGGGGGCGGCGAGCACCTGGATCAGGTCGGGGGCGAAGCCGGCCTTCGCCAGTTCGGCCCGGGCCAGCTCCACATAGCGCGCCGAGGTCTCGTAGCCGGCCGGGGAGGGCGCGACGATCACCGCGTTGGCCCCTTTGAGCGCCATCATCGCCTTGTTGGCCGGGGTGGCGGCGGGGTTGGTCGAGGGGCAGACGGCGGCCACCACGCCGACGGGTTTCGCGTATTTGACCAGCCCGCTTGCGGGGTCGTCCGCGATGATGCCGACGGTTTTCGCGCGCAGGAGATCGCGCAGCGCGCCGAAGGTCTTGCGGGTGTTCTTGGCGATCTTGTCGGGGACGTTGCCGAGCCCGGTGCCGGCGACCGCGAGCTCGGCCAGTTCGCGGGCGTGTTCGGGCTTGTGGATCGCCCAGGCCAGCGCGGTGACCGCCTCGTCGACGCGCTCCTGGCTGGCGCCCTTCAGGGTCGCCATGGCGGCGCGGGCGCGGGCGATTTGGGCTGTGATGGGGGCGGTCATCGATCGGAACCCTTCGGCGGGGCGGCAACGTCACGGCCCTCTCCCCCGACCCCTCTCCCAATGGGAGAGGGGGGCGAAATCGGCGGGGGCGGCGCATGACGGGCCTGGGTGTCGTCGAGCACGATCCGGACGGTCATCAGGCTCCCCCCTTGCGGGCGGCGGCGGCGAGGTTGCGAATCTTGCGCGACGCGGCGACCTTGCCCTCGGTGGCGTAGGCCTCGTGGTTCTCTTCGATTTTGTCGAGATCGTAGAGGTAGTTGACCATGATCCCGAAGGATTGAGCGAGGCCTTTCTCCGAGGTGTCTCCGAGCCAGTGGATGTCGAGCAGGCTGGCGCCGTTGCCGAGATGGAAGCGCGCCACCGGGTCGGGCGGCTGGCCGATACCTTGTTTGTCGGGGCGCCTGGCGTCGACGAAATAGCGCGCGGCGAGCGGCAGCAGCAGGGCCTTGAGGTCGGCCTCGCGCTTGGGCTCGTCGCGCCAGCCTTCGGTTGAGATCAAGGCCATGGCGCGGGCCGCCGGGAGGTCGGGGTCGCGCTTGGCCTCCACGCCCAGCCAGCGCGACAGGTCGGGGACCGGCGAGAGGGTGACGAAGGTGTCGAGCCTGGGCAGGGCGTGGGCCAGGTCCTCGGCCACCTGCTTGATCAGGAAGGCGCCGAAGGAGACGCCCTTGAGCCCCTCCTGGCAGTTGGAGATCGAGTAGAACACGGCGGTGGTGGCCTCGCCGGGGGCGACCCGCTCGCGCTCGGGCGCCAGCACCGCCTGGATCGAGCCGGGGATTTCCTTTGTCAGCGCGACCTCGACGAAGACCAGCGGCTCGTCGGGCATCGAGGGGTGGAAGAAGGCAAAGCAGCGCCGGTCCTCGGGGACCACCCGGCGGCGCAACTCCTCCCAGCTGTCGATCTCGTGGACCGCCTCGTAGGCGGTGATCTTCTCCAGGATCGCGGCCGGGGTGTTCCAGTCGATGTGGTGCATGACCAGGAAGCCGCGGTTGAACCAGGAGCCGAACATGTGGCGGAAATCGGCATCGATGCGGGCGAATTCGGGCTCGTCGGGGAGCAGGCGAAGGAGATCGGCGCGCATCGCCACCAGCCGCCTGGTGCCGTCGGGCGCCAGGTTGAGGCGGCGGAACAACTCGTGGCGCCGTGGTTCGGCCGCGGCGAGCAGTGCCGCCAGCGACTGCGAGGAACGCCCGGCGGCGTAGCCTTCGGCGGCCGCCGTCACCGCCTCCGGGTCGGGGTCGTAATCGGTGGCGATCGACTGGAAGAAGGCGCGGCGACCCTCGGCGTCGAGCCCGTCGTAGCCTTCGAGGATGCGCGCCGCCAGCGCCACCCCGGTGGCCTCGCCCTTCGACGACAGCAGGTCGGCGCAATGGCCGGCCAGCGCCTCGGGGCTCGGGCGCTCGGCGCCGCGCCAGTCGATCAGGCGGGCGCCGCGTTCCAGCACCGTGGTCAGGAGGTCGTTGAGGGCGGGCATGGGTGTCAGGTGTCCCTTGCGATGGCGTCGGCGATGGCGCGGCCCAGATCCTCGGTGCGGGCCGAGCCGCCGAGGTCCGGGGTCTTGGGCGCGCTGTCGGAGCCGAGCACGGTCTCGATGCCGCGGAAAATCGCCGCCGCGGCCTCGGGTTCGCCGAGGTGCTCCAGCATCATCGAGGCCGACCAGATCTGGCCGATCGGGTTGGCGATGGCCATGCCGGCGATGTCGGGGGCGGAGCCGTGCACCGGCTCGAACATCGAGGGGTGCTCGCGCTCGGGGTTGATGTTGGCCGACGGCGCCACCGCGATGGTGCCGGTGACGCCGGGGCCGAGGTCGGAGAGGATGTCGCCGAACAGGTTGGTGGCGACGATGACCTGGAAGCGCTCGGGCTGCATCACCAGCCGGGCGCAGAGAATGTCGATATGGTGGAGCTGGTTCTCGATCTCGGGGTATTCGGCGGCCACCGTGTTGAAGCGCTGGTCCCAGTAGGGCATCGAGACGAAGATGCCGTTCGACTTGGTGGCGCCGTCGACCCGGCTCATGCCCTTGGCCTTGGCCAGCTCGAAGGCGTAGCGCACGATCCGGTCGCAGCCCTTGCGGGTGAACACCGACTGCTGGGTGACGAACTCGCGCTCGGTGCCGGCAAACATGATGCCGCCGATCTGGCTGTATTCGCCCTCGGTGTTCTCGCGCACGACCCAGAAGTCGATGTCGCCCGGGACCTTGTCGCGCACCGGCGGGGTGATGCCGGGCAGCAGGCGCACCGGGCGCAGATTCACATACTGATCGAACTCGCGCCGGATCGGGATCAGCAAGCCCCAGAGCGAGATGTGGTCGGGCACGCCGGGGAAGCCGACGGCGCCGAGGAAGACCGCGTCGTGGTCGCGCAGGCGCTCGATGCCGTCCTCGGGCATCATCGCGCCGGTGGCCTTGTAGCGCTCGCAGGACCAGTCGAAGCGGAGGAATTCGAAATCGATCCCGGTCAGCGCGGCGGCGGCCTCGATCGCCCGCATGCCCTCGGGCATGACCTCGTTGCCGATGCCGTCGCCGGGGATC
The DNA here is from genome assembly GCA_022573605.1 of Pseudomonadota bacterium. Lineage (GTDB taxonomy): Bacteria > Pseudomonadota > Alphaproteobacteria > Rhodobacterales > Rhodobacteraceae > Thermohalobaculum. The sequence goes on from JACZTQ010000036.1 coordinate 13,659, forward strand.
ACCGCAATCCTGTGCTTCGCCATCCGCCTTGCCCCTGCCCTGGTGTCTCGCAGCGCAACATAGCCGATGCGCCCCGCCGATCAAACGGCGTTGCGAGCACGGGGGTGATTTCTTGGGCGGCGGGTGGATCGCCCATGATCGGCGGCGGGAAAATCAGCGGATCGGGCGCTCGGCGAATCAGATCGGAGAGCGGGAAGGTCCCGCCGGAGGGCGGGCTGCGCGCAATGACCCGGCGCGGCCGTCGACGGGCCGGAATCGACCGCGAAAATCGACCGCTCGGTGAATCTGTGCAAGGCCTTGACAACTCTACACGCCTCGGCTTTTCCACCGTTTTTTCAACACTTTATCCACAGAAAACTTCATTCCGGATGAATTTTTCTGTTGCGCCGGAGCGGTTTAATTCCGATGCTCATTTTGCGCAACGAAGGGTCATCGGACCCGGAGGGGCGAGCGCAACAAAGGGTCCTCGGATCTGGCGGAGCGCCCGCAACAAAGGGTCCTCGGATTTTGAGGAGCGTTCGCGACAAGGGGTCTTCGGATCCGGCGGAGCGTCCGCGACGAAAGATCCTCGGATCTGGAGGAGTGTTCGCGACAAAGGGTCTTCGGATCCGGCGGAGCGGCCGCGCCGAAGGGTCCCCAGATCTGGAGGGGTGTTCGCGACAAAGGGTCTTCGGACCCGGCGGGACGATCGCGCCGAAGGTCTCTGGGAGCCGGAATTGCGTGGATCGGAAAGCCTTCGGGTGGATCGGTCCGGGAGGTGTCAGGGTTGCTCTTCGGAGCACATGCAGAGACTTCGCGTCGAAGCACCTGATGCCTCCCTTTAATTTTGTCTGCCCTGAATTTCCCCGGCCTGAATTTCCCTGGCCTTAATTTCCCCGGCCGCGCGCGATGCGCCCGGCAATTGCATCCCCCTCGCCGTCATTGCCGGGCTCGACCCGGCAATCCAGTAATGCGCGGATTTCATTCAATTTTCCGAGGCAACCCGGATCGCACCGAAGCAGAGTCTGGATCACCGGGTCAAGCCCGATGATGACGCTGGGAATGGTGTCCGGGTCGCGCAAAGTGATCGAAAATCGCAGTGTATCAGAGAGTTATGCGCGGGGAGGCAAATTAAACCGGACCGCAGTGGCTCGAGCCCGGCAATGACCTGCGCAAAGCCGATTCGCTCGTGGCTTCGGCCGGGCGAACAGAAAAGGACCCGGCAGCGTCGGATGACGCGCCGGGTCCCTTGGGTCGTGTCAGTCATGCAGATTCGCGTCGATGCACCTGTGCGCAAACGGGTAGTCCGTGGCGTTGGGACTGTCAACTATATTTTGTGTAAATTCAGTCACAGTTAGCTAAACTTTGCGTTAATTAGCTACAACTTGTGGAATGAAGGTTGCCGATCATATGGGGGGCGGAGGCCGGGGTCAACCCTTTGGCCGGCGCCGGCGCAGCTGGGCGTCGTCGGCGAGGATGGTCTTGATGCGCTGGTTCCAGTCGCCCAGCGCGGGGCCGAGGTGGGTGATCCGGCCCGGGGTTTCGGAGAGCCGCGCCACGACGTTGGGGATGGCAATCTCGCCGAGGGCTTCGTCGGTCATGCGGACGATGGTCTGGCGGGCTTTGAAATGGGGGTCGGCGAAGATCTCGGCGATGCTGTTGATCGGACCGCAGGGGACCTCGCCCTGGACGCAGAGGCGGACCACCTCGGCCGCCGGGTGGCTGTGGCAGAAGGCCTCGACGACGCCGTCGATCAGGGCCCGGGCGGCCAGGCGGTCGGCGGTTTTGGGGTGGCTTTCGGCGAGGTCGGGGCGGGCCAGCACGTCGACCGCCATGCGGCTCCAGATCTTGTCCGAGGTGCAGGCGATGGCGACCCAGTTGCCGTCGGCGCAAACAAAATGGCCGTGCGGGCAGACCTGGCGGGTGGCGGTGCCCTCCCGGCCCCGGACGATGCCGGATCTGGCATAGGCCGGGGCGATATCGTCGAGCACCCGGAAGATCGATTCGTAGAGCGCCAGGTCGATCACCTGGCCCTTGCCGGTGGCCTCGGCGACGCGCAGCGCCAGCAGTACGCCGACGGCGCCGTTGTAGCCCGCAATGTAGTCGGCCAGCGAGGTCGAGCCCGGCGTCACCGGCGGGCCGCCGGGCATGCCGGCGAGGTGGCTCAGCCCGCCGACCGCGTGGGCGATGCGGGCGAATCCGGGGCGGTCGCGGTAGGGGCCGGTCTGACCGTAGCCGCTGATGCGCAGGATCACCAGTGCCGGGTTGAGGGCATGCAGCACCTCCGGACCGAGCCCCCATTTTTCCAGCGTGCCGGGGCGGAAATTTTCGCACAAGACGTCCGAGCGGCGGACCAGTTGCTTGAGGGTGGCAACACCCTCGGGTGTCTTCAGGTCGAGGGTGACCGAGTGCTTGTTGCGGGCCTCGGAGAGCCAGGC
>JACZTQ010000317.1 GCA_022573605.1 Pseudomonadota bacterium
CAACGCGGCCCGGGAAATCCTGCGCGACCTCAAACGCTGGCGGGGTGCGGCATGACCGGCTCGTATGATGTCGTCATCGTCGGCGGCGGGCACAACGGCCTGGTCTGCGCCGCCTATCTCGGCCGGGCCAAGCGCCGCGTACTGGTTGTCGAGGCGGCGGCGGGGTTGGGCGGGTGTGCCGTCAGCGCCGAGTTCGCACCCGGTTTCACGGTGTCCGCCGGCGCCCACATCCTGCACCTGCTGCACCCCAAGGTCGCCCGCGACCTCGACCTCGCCGGGCACGGGTTGCGATACGCCAACGCCGACATGCCAACCGTCGCCCTCGATCCGGGCGGCAAGCACCTGGTGTTGCCGGGGGCGCTGACCGCCGACGGGTCGCTGGCCGCCCATTCGGCCTCGGACGCGGCTAATCTGGCCGCCCTGCGCCGCCGCCTGATGCGGTTTGCCGGGCTCGTTCGCGAGTTCCAGGGAACCGTTCCGCCGCGCCTCGGCGGGGGGGGCTGGAAGGACCGCCTGAAGCTCGGCAAGATGGCCTGGCGGGTGCGCCGCCTCGGCCGCGACGACATGCGCGAGTTTCTCCGCATCGTGTTGATAAATATCGCCGATGTGCTCGACGACGAGCTCGAGAGCGACCTGCTCAAGGGCGCCATCGGCCTCGACGCCGTGCTCGGCACCGGCCTCGGCCCACGCTCGCCCAACAGCGTCTTCTCGCTGCTCTACCGGCTGGCCGGCGAGGCCAACGGGACGCCGGGCGCGCTGGCCCTTCCGGAGGGCGGCATGGGGGCGGTGACCGGCGCCATGGCGAAGGCCGCCGAAGCCGCCGGGGCCGCGCTTCGCACCGATGCCGCCGTGACCAGGATCGTGGTCGAGGACGACCGCGCGGCGGGGGTCGAACTGGCATCGGGGGAGGTGGTCCGCGCCGGGGCGGTGGTGTCGAACGCCGACCCCAAGACCACCTTCCTGACCCTGCTCGGCGCCGAGCACCTCGATACCGGGTTCGTGCGGCGCATCGCCAACATACGGGCCCGGGGCAGGGCGGCGAAGCTGCATCTGGCGCTCGATGCCCGGCCGGAGTTCACCGGCCTGGAGGCGGCCCATCTGGGCGGCCGATTGGTCATCGCGCCCAGCCTCGATTACGTTGAACGCGCCTTCAACCCCAGCAAATACGGCGAATATTCCCCCGCCCCGGCGATCGAGATCACCATCCCCTCGATCACCGACCGCACCCTGGCGCCCGAGGGCAAGCACGTGCTGTCGGCCGTGGTGCAGTATGCGCCCTACGCGTTGAAAGGCGGCTGGGACGCCGCCCGCGACGATTTCGCCGACACGGTGGTCGAGACCATCGCCCGCTATGCCCCCGGCCTGGAGCGGCTGGTCGTCGCCCGCGAGCTGTTGACGCCGGTCGATATCGAGCGCCGGTTCGGCGTCTCCGGCGGGCATTGGCACCATGGCGAGCTTGCCCCCGACCAGTTGCTGATGATGCGCCCCGTCCCCGGCGCCGGCCGTTACGACACCCCGCTGCCCGGGCTCTACCTGTGCGGCGCCGGCAGCCATCCGGGCGGCGGCGTGATGGGGGCGGCGGGGATGAACGCGGCCCGCCGCCTGATCGAATGCGAGGCCAGGCGATGATGCCGGAACCCTATCAGGCACAGGTGCTGCACACCCCGTTCCATTCCCGGACGGCGGCGCTGTGCCGGGCCAACGAGTGGTCGAGCTGGGCCGGCTACACCACGGTCAAGATCTTCACCAGCGTCGAGCAGGAGTATTTCGCCATCCGCAACGCGGCGGCCCTCTTTGACCTCTCGCCGATGGTCAAATACGCCATCGCCGGGGCGGACGCCTCGCGCTTCCTCAACCGGCTCCTGACCCGCGATATCGACAAGCTGAAGCCGGGCCGCGTCGGCTATGCCGTGTGGTGCAACGACGACGGCATGGTGATCGACGACGGTACGGTTTTTCGCTTTGGCGACAACGAGTTCCGCCTGTATTCTCAGGAACGGCATCTGCCGTGGCTGCTCGACACCGCGATTGGCTACCAGGTGTCGATAACGGATATTTCCGAGACCGTCGCCGGGCTGGCTCTCCAGGGGCCGACCTCCTGTGCGGTGCTCAAGGCGCTCGGTCTCGAGGGGGTCGAGAACCTCGCGCCCTATGCCATGACCGGGTTCGATCTCGACGGCCACGCGCTAGGCGTCTCGCGGACCGGGTTCACCGGCGATCTCGGCTACGAGCTGTGGATCGAGCCGGCCGCCGCCGAGCGCCTCTGGGACCGCCTGATGGAGGCCGGGCGGCTGCACGGCATCCGCCCGATGGGCTCGGCCGCACTCGAGATGGCGCGTATCGAGGCCGGCTTCATCGCTGCAAATATAGAGTTTTTCGCCGGCAACCTGGCGACCCGGCCGGACCGGTTGCGCTCGCCGTTCGAGCTCGCCCTGGGCTGGCTGGTCGACTTCAAGAAGGGCCAGTTCGTCGGCCGGCGGGCCTTGCTGCGCGAGCGCGAGAGCGGGTCGCGATATGCCCTGGTCGGGCTCGATATCGATGGCAACAAGCCGGCGACCGATGCCTTCATCTATCGCGGCAAGCGTAGCCAGGCCGGCGTGGTGACTTCGGCGATGTGGTCGCCGTCGGCCAAACGCAACATCGCGCTGGCCTCGCTGCGGACCCCTTACCACCAGCCCGGGCACACCTTGTGGGCCGACGTCTACTTCCAGCGCGAGCTGAAATGGGAGCGCATCGCGGCGCCGTGCCGGGTTGTCGACAAGCGCTTCTTCAACCCGCCGCGGCGCTGGGCGATGCCGGCGGGGGATCGCTAGACGGGGGATGATTTGGGCCTGATTTGGGCCCGACATGGGCCTGATTTGGGCCTGATTTGGGCCTGATTTGGGGATGATTTGGGCCTGATTTGGGAGTGACAAATCGCGCAGACCTTCGATCCGGCCCCGGCGATGACTGATCGGGCGCGCAGCACCCGGCCCCACCGCCGCAAGCCTCCCCCCGGCCCCCCTCCTAAGAGGAGTGGGGGGCGAAATCTGCGGGGGCGGCGCGGAATATGCCGCTCGGTTCGGGTTGAGGGACGGGGGGATTACCCGGTCGCCCGTGACCCGCCGCAAGCCGCCTCGGCGAGATACCGGTCAACCAGAACCGAAGTCCGGCTGGCCTCGGCGATGCAGTTTCCGACCGAGACGCCGGAAAGATAGTTGCCGGTGACGTAAAGGCCGGGGCAGCGCTCCGCGATGGTGTTGAAGGTCGCGACCAGATCGCCGTGGCCGAGCCGGTACTGGGGCAGGCCGCGGGGCCATTGCCGGACCCGGGCGATGGTGGGCTCGCCGCGCGCCCCCAGCAGATCGCCGAACTCGCGCCGCGCCAGGTCGATCAGCGCCGCCGGCGCCAGGCGGGCAAGATCGGGCGCCCGGGCACCGCCGACATAGCCCGCCAGGGCGACCTGGCCATCGGGCGCCCGGCCGGGGAACATGGTCGAGCAGAACAGCACCC